>CAMEJH010000035.1 GCA_945919455.1 uncultured Clostridium sp.
TAGAAGTTGGTTCAACAAAAAAAGATTTAAAAGTAGATGTTTGCTCAAAATGTCATCCATACTGGACAGGTAACTTAAGACTTGATACTAAAGGTGGAAGAGCAGATAGATTTAAAAAGAAATATGGTCTTGAATAGAAAAAATGGCTTTTGTTACAAAGCCACTTTTTTATTTTATTTTTTCTACTAATGTAATTTTCCAATTGTAATCGTGATAATCTGTAAAGAATTTCTCTTCAGATACTGTTTTATATTTTGTTTCATCTTCAAATAAATCTTTTGCAGCATTTCCATAAGCATTATCTATTACCCAGATTCTACCAGATAATTCTTCCATAAAATCTGGTGTTATAACAGTATCATAATTAGGTTTAAATGCTTTATATGCTTCTTGAACTCCCCAATTATCAGCATTATAAAAATATACTTGTGATTCTAAGCAATGGTTTGCCGCTACAGAACCTACTCCGCAGTCTGTATAAACAACTGTATCTTCTGGTTTTATGTTTTCTTCTATATAATCTATTGGTCCTGCATTTGTAGAACTATAGTTATCTACAATCATTCCAACATTATAATATACTCCTAATATAGCTATAACTGATAATATGGATACAATTTCAATTTTATTTTTCTCTTTTCCTAATATAAAGCTTATTGCAAATATGTATAATCCTGTTATTACAAATAAATATCTATAATATAAAATTGATTGCATCATGAAAAGTGTTATTAAAAGTGCTGCAATTATAACTGCCAAATACATTCCTACAGCCCATTTATAAGGTTTTAAATCTTGCTTTTCTTTATGTAGTTTATATGTTTTATAAATCATATATGCATATAATTCTAATGCAAATACAGTTGGAACTAATAATTCTCTATAATCTGTAGTTCTAATATATCCTGAAAGCTGTGCACTTAATAATTCCATTAATGTCTTTGGAAATGTAAATCCGATCCAGAATCCATTAGATACATGTGACATTTGTTGTGTCAAAAACATTATCCAAGGTAAGTATGCAATCGCTTGTACAACTCCAAATGAAATGATAAATATAAGCCCTTTTTTTCTTTTATTTCTAATTAAATGAATTAATAGTACAACATTTATTAGTCCTGCTGCCATTAATCCATAATAATGTAAAAATATGCTTGCTATACTTGATATTCCAAATATGATCCAATTTTTGGTATTGTCTTCTTTTGCTAATCTATATGCATATATAGCAAGTACCGTAACAGTTAGTATTGCCCATGAGTACATTCTTACTTCTATTGCATATGTTGCCATTTCTGGTAAGAATACTGCTAAAAATGAGAATATAAAACCTGTTTTTTCTCCAAAATCTTTTCTTATATGAGTATATCCCAATATAATCATAATAGCTATTGGAATAACAGATACTAGTCTATAAGCTATTATAGAGCCACCTGTAATTAAATAAACTATATGTAAAATCCAATAATACAGTACTGGATGTACATCATGTCCTCCTATAGTCCATATATCTGCGAAACTTTGTCTTGCTAGTGCAACAGAATATGCTTCATCAAACCATAAATTTTCATGGAATGCTCCTAATGACACAAATATTATTCCAAATACTATTAGTGCAATGTGCCATTGTTTTAAAGTAATGCTTTTAATTTTTTCTTTTAATTTTTTCATTTTGTATTTCATTCCTTTCCTTTTTATATGACTTTTATTTTTCACATTTGCAATTCATATTTTACTAAAAAAAACACAAAATAGCAATATATTATTGATATTTTGTGTTTTTTTTGATGTATTTTATACAGTAAATTTATCTTTAATGTAAATGTTTAGTACTTCTAATTTACTTGCATTTCTAATTCTTTTCTTGCTTTTTCTATATCTTCTTTCTTAGCATTTGTACATTTCATGATAAATTCTTCGTCTTGATTAAGTTTCAACATGTTTTTTATCATGTTAGTTATTGTTTCTACTTTTCCTTCTATTCTTCCTCTACGTATCAATCTTTTTTCTTTTCTCTCTTCATATGTTTTTATTCTTTCTACTAAATCTTCCATATTATTTTCTTCCTTCCTTTCAAATTTTTCTAATATCTCTTCTTTATCTTCTCCTAATATATCTTGAAATACATATTCTATTAATTCTTTTAACCACTCTACTCTTTCATTTGTTTTTCCTAACTCTATTATTGTTCTTTTTAACTCTTCACTGTTTCTACACTTCTCCAATATCATCATACTTGAAATCTTAGTATTAATTTTCATTAAGTCTTCTTTTTTATATTCGTTTATATCTATTAGTTGATATTGCAATTTAATTGTATATTTTTTGTATTTTTCTTCTACTTTTTGTGTGTCTGAAAAATTTGTTGCAACTGTCCACTTCTGTGTTCCTGTATATATTACTATTGGAATTATTAATGCATTTGTTTCATATTTATTGCTTTTATTTTCTTCTATTTCTCTCATTAATTCCATGCAGTATTCTAATATTCTATGTGGCATCGTTTTATCTACTTTTGATTGATGTTCTATCAGATAATAAATTTCTCGATCTTTTAATTTATATATTATGTCTGATTCTCTTCTTTCATAATGTTTATTTATAAAACTACTATTATATATTGTTAGATTTTCTTCGCTCACCTCAAATTCTATAAATTGTTTTAAAAATTGTGAAATTTCTTTCTTGTTTTTTAATATTCCTCTGAATGTTTTGTCATGCTTTTGATTTGTATTTTTACCTTGGTTTGATATTAAGTTTATTGAGTTCAACTGTTCTTCAAAAGCTTTTCTGTACATTTCATAATCTTTTTGCGAAAATTCAAATTTGTTCAATAATATTATCACACTCTCTTTCTTTATTTTTATTTTTCCTGATTTTCCTTTATAGAATAAAAGGTGTTTTTTGAATTCAATTACTCTTGAATTTTAATTTTTTGTGCATTGATCTTGCACGAATATAAAAAATGCATACTAAAATTTCTAGTACGCATTAATATTATCATATATTTACATAATTTACAAGTGTTTTTGCTATTTTTTCATACTTCATCATCAAACACTTCCCCATCAGCTTCTAAGCAGTCAGATGTTTCTTGATATCCTGCTTGTTTCTCATTTTCTGCAACTTTTTTATCTTGCCCCTTTACTTCTTCGCTTTTTGGTTTATTTGTACCTGAATATGGACTTCTCTTTTTTATTTCTGAAATAATTTTATTTGTCCTATCTTCTTTTTGTTGAATTGTTTTATTAAACATTTCATTTAATTTTTGCATTAAATCAGGAACATAGTCTAAAAGTTTATCTATGCAAGAATCATGATTAACATTCATCAATTTAACAGAACTCTCTTGAACCACTAAAAATGCTACTGGATTTATTGAAACTCCTGCGCCAGCTCCTCCACCAAATGGCAATTTATATGCAATTTCTTCATCTTTATCCTTTCTGTTATATTCTTTTATTGTTTCTCCACTAAATTCACTACCACCTGCAGCAAAACCAAAGCACACTTTTGAAATTGGAATAATTGTAATTCCGCTTGCTGTTTCTATAGGCTCTCCTATAATTGTATTTACATCTACCATGTCTTGAATACTACTCATAGCAGTCATCATAAGACTTTCTATTGGATGTTCGCTCATATTATACCTCCACTTTCTTATTAAAAAATTTATTCTTTAAATCTTTTAACTTATTAGAAATTAATTTATATATATATTGCCTCAAATATATTGAAAATATACCATCTAAATCAATTTTCAAAAAATTTTTATTTGAATATATAGGAATTATTTCAAATTTAGGTTTTCTTATAATAATTCCAAGTAGAGTTGATATAATCCCTACTATAATTGCTGTAAATGCTGCATCTTGTGTTGATATTTGTGCATACAGGTCAACTTTTACAATATTTATATTCTGGATTAATTCTTTATAGTTGATTTCAATATTCTTATCTTCCAAAATTTTAATGTCCATATTATTGTTTAGTAATTTTATGCTTTTGCCATCTTTTTTGAATAATTTTACTCTACCAAAAATTAATAAATTCACATTTATTTTATTTTCTTTATTTATTATGTTTTCTGCTTCTGTATCTATTTTTAAGTTTTCTATATCAATTTGAATTTTACTTGTATGTATTGCTAATGCAAATATCAATATTATCAAAATAAAAAGAAAAAACAATATTATCGCCCTCTTTGCTCTAATATTATTTTTTCCATTTTTTAGTTATTTAATCATTCCTATTCTTATTTTTTTCTACTTCTATGTCTCCAAATATTTCACTTTGCTCAGTAATTACCTTATTTCTTCTAGACATTTCTAGAAGTCCTGAAAATGCGGTTACTACCTCTTTTTTGTTATGTTTTTTTATTGAGAATAATTTATTAAATGTAAATTTCTTATATTTAATTAATGCTCTATACATGTCTTTTACTTTATCTCCAACTGAATAGGTTTCTGTAATAGCAATTTTTTCTATATTTGAAGCATTTTCATTAATTTTATCAGTATTTCTTCTTATTAATTCTTTATAAATTACAGGTATTGTTTCTTTGTTATACTCTGTTTCTATTTTTTGTTTTGGTAATTGAATTTCTTCTGCTGTTTTATAAAACCTTTTTGAATACAACAAAAAATTTTCTTTTAATTTTTTTGTAATTTCTTTATATTTTTTATATTCAATAATTCTTCTTATTAATTCTTCTTCTGTTATTTCTTCTTCATCATCCTGCTCTTTTGGTAATAAATGTTTTGATTTTAAATATAATAATGTTGAAGACATAACTAAAAATTCACTTGTAACATCTAAATTCATTTTTTCCATTTGGTTTATATATTCAATATATTGATCAGTTATTTCACTTAAATTAATGTCATATATATCCATTTTATTTTTGTCTATCAAATGACATAATAAATCTAATGGACCTTCAAAATTGTCTAATTTTATTGAATATTTATTTGTCTCTAATGTTAATACATTTTGCATATTAGTCACATTTGTATCCTTTCCTATATAAATATTGCTCAATTTCATCTTCTGTCATTGTATCCTTTTTTTTGTTTTTAATTTTTTCAATACACATTTCTTCATATTCTTTTAATTTTTCATAATTTTTTTCTATATATTGTTCAATTAATTTCCTATCTAATCCTTTAGAATATAGCTTATACTTTATTTCTTTAATGGACATAGTTTTTAAGTTCATATACTCATTAACTTGCTTTTCAATAAATTCATAGTCATCTAAATATTTAGCTTCTTTTAAGTATTCAATAATATCTTCTAACATATCTTCTTCTATTTGTCCTCTAAATTTATTTCTGACTTCTTGTTCTGTTCTTTTTTTATACGTTATATATTTAAATACTTTTGTTTTTTGTTCATCAAATTTTTTTAATGCTTCTATATCTATAGATTTTGAATTTTCAAAATTTTCAATTATTTTCATTTTTTCCTCTTTTCTTCATTATTCTATATGATTTTTTGTTTTTTTGCAAGATTTTTCAAGTATATTTTGTTTGAAAAAATTTATACTATTAATAAGTTTTATTATGAATATTTTAAAACTAATTTTTTTAGGAGGTTTTTATTATGAGCAAAAAATTACTTTTTACAGTTGGTTTATTAATTGCTATTATTTTTACATTTTCTATAACATTCAGTTTTGCAACAGATGGTAATAATGGTGCACAAAATGTTGTAAATAATGCTGTTAATGGTGTTCGTAATGTTGTTGGTGGTGCAGAAAATGCCGTTGAAGGAGCTGTTAATGGTGTAACTAATACTACAAAAAATGCTACTAATAATATTGGAAACACAGGAAGAAACACAACTAATAATACTGGAAATTTTGTAAATAATACTTTAAATAATAATGGTACTACAGCTATGGGAACTACAAATAATACTACTTACACAGCAAATAGAACTGCAACAACTAGAACTACTAATGCAGGTACTTTTTTAGGAATGACTTCTACTGCTTGGACATGGCTTATTTTAGCTGTTGCTGCTGTAGTTATTGTAGCACTAGTTTGGTATTATTCAAATCAAATAACTAATAATAGAAGATATGATGATACTGATCAATAATAATTAATTTTTGTATTGTTTTAACCTCTTATCTATGCTATAATATAGCAATAGAAAAGAGGTTTTTTATGAATTCTAATATAAAATTAATTGCTAAAAATCCTGTTGCTTATCACAATTTTGATATTGAAGACAAATATGAGGCAGGAATTGTTCTTACCGGTACAGAGATTAAATCTATAAGGGCTGGTAAAGTTAACTTAAAAGATAGTTATGCTGGTTTTAAAGATGGAGAATGTTGCATATATTCTATGCATATAAGTCCATACGAACATGGAAATATATTTAATAAAGATCCTTTGCGTGATAGGAAATTGCTTTTAAATAAAAAAGAAATTAATAAGCTTTTGGGTAAAATTAAGCAAGATGGTTATAGTTTAGTTCCTATAAGCTTATATTTTAAAGGTAGTATTGTTAAGCTAGAATTAGGTCTTGGAAAGGGTAAAAAATTGTATGATAAAAGACAAGATATTGCAAAAAAAGATGCAGAAAGACGAATTCAAAAAGCATTAAGAGCTACTGAAAAGAGCTAGTTAGAGCCTATAAGCTGGAAAAGTTACTAGATTATGTTGACAATTTATTCCATTTATGGTATTATAATAATATATGGCAATATGTCAAATGCTTTTTAACTGTACATTTTTAACTTAGAGTTGTCGGATTCTTAACTAATTCACAGATACTTAGGAAGCCCCATCCTAAATGTGTCCGATTGTCTGTCCTAAATAGTTGTAGCTTGAGATTACTCGCTCCTATTTGACAATTGTTGGTTGAATTGGATTAAGTATCCCACCACAATTTATTGTGGGAAATGCACAGTGGGAAGGTGGATGATAAAGTCTTAGGACTTTTGATATCCACCTTTTTTTATTTTAAAAAATCTCACATTACTGTGAGATTTTGATTATGCTTTGTTTGCTGAACCAAATACATCTTTTATTTTATGTGATACTGTTTGTTTTACCAGTTCTCTTGCAGGTATCAAATATTTTCTTGGGTCAAATGCACTAGGTTCTTCTACTAGTACTTTTCTTATTCCTGCTGTCATTGCAAGTCTTAAATCTGTATCTACATTTATTTTTGATACTCCTGATATACTTGCTTCGTGTAATATTTCATCTGGAACTCCTTTTGCTCCTGGAATATTTCCACCATATTCATTGCACATATTTACTAATTCAGGAATAACTGTTGATGCACCATGTAATACTATTGGTGTATTTGGTATTTTTGCTTTTATTTCCTTTAAAATATCAAATCTAAGTTTTGCTTCACCTTTAAATTTGTATGCACCATGGCTTGTTCCAATTGCTATTGCTAAAGAATCAACTCCTGTCCTTCTTACAAATTCTTCTGCTTGGTCTGGATCTGTATACATTGCATCTGACGCAGCAACATTTACATCATCTTCTATTCCAGCTAATTTTCCAAGTTCAGCTTCTACTACTACACCATGAGCATGTGCATAGTCTACTACTTCTTTTGTTAGTCTAATATTTTCTTCAAAATCATATTTTGAACCATCAAACATTACTGATGTAAATCCTGCATCTACACACATTTTACAAGTTTCAAAATCTGGGCCATGATCCAAATGTATTGCTACTGGAATATTTGGATGTTCTTCTACTGCGGCTTGCACCATTTTCATTAAGTAATTAATCCTTGCATATTTTATTGCACTTGATGATGCTTGTAATATTACTGGTGAATTTTGTTCTGCAGCTGCATCTACTATTCCTTGTATCAATTCCATATTATTTACATTAAATGCACCTATTGCATATCCCTCTTTCATAGATTTTTCAAACATTTCTTTTGTTGTTACTAATGACATTTATATCACTCCTTTTTCTAATCACATTTTATTTCTTATTTACACTTTTGTCAATACCTATTAAAAAATTATATGTAACTATTGTAATCGGTCAAGACCTATAGACCAAAAAATAGTTACATATAACTTTTTTTAATATATATTACTCGTCACATTCATAACTTCCACACATTGATTCATCTGTATTTCCTGTACCACAATTAGTTACAGGTATTACATCTATTGCTTGTAAAGTACATCTTTTTGTTTTACCATCTTGGTATACGCAGCTTTCTACTGTACAATTTATTTTTTGATTTTCTTCCATAATAATCCTCCTTTTTGCAAAATATCCTAAATTTATTATATCCTTATTTATTTATTTTATTCTAAGTATATTTTTTTACATTTTTCATATACTATTTAAAAAGGAGTTTTATTATGGTTGCAAAAGTTATTTTATTTAGTTATAAATATGGAGAAATTAATAATTTTTTAAGTAAATTCTATACAACAAATGTTGGCGTAGAAGAGTCTTTGTCTTGGCAAAAAAATTTTTCTAACCCTGTTGACATGTCTGAAATTATTGCAGCTTTTGTTGATAATGATTCTTCTTATGATATTACTATGTGGATTTCCCTTGATGAAGATGTTTTTATTAAAATTTCTCCTCAAAATGCAGATGGCGTTATTAAATATTTATTTGAAAGGTATCCCTATTAGAGACATTCCGCCAAAAGAGCAGACCTCATAGGTAGTTATCTTTCCATTATTATTGTCACTGGTCCATCATTTAATAGATCTACTTTCATATCTGCACCAAATATACCTTTTTGTACTTCTATTCCATTTTTTTCACATTGTTCACAAAAATACTCATACATTGGAATTGCTTCTTCTGGACGTGCAGCTTCTATAAAACTTGGTCTATTACCATCATTACAGTTTCCATATAAAGTAAATTGTGATACTATAAGTAATTTTCCATTTACATCTTTTAATGCTAAATTCATCTTATCATTTTCATCTGTAAATACTCTTAAATTACATAGTTTTCTTACTAAATAGTCTGCTTGTTCTTTAGTATCTCCTTGTTTTATTCCAATTAGAACTAAATATCCTTTTTCTATTTTACCTACTATTTTATTTTCAACTTCTACACTTGCATGTTTTACTCTTTGTATAACTAATCTCATCTTTTCCTCCTAAAAAATAAGATGTCTCATAAGAGGCATCTTTATTATTGATTTTCTGTTTTGTTATCTTCAACAATCTCAACTTCTATTGCAGATTCTCTTTCTGTATTATCTTCTCCTGATACTTTTTCTTCTACTATTTCTTTTTCTGTTTCATTTTCTGGCTTAATTTCTACATTTTCAAGATCTTCTATAATGTCATCTGCCTCTTTTACCTCTACTTCTGGTTGTTTTTCTCCACATCTTGGACAATAAGCTGAGTCTAAATCAATTTCAGAATGGCATTTTGAACATTGTTTTCTTTGTTTTAGCTCTAATATAGATTTCAAACATGTTTCTATCTCTGATGATAAAACATCTATTTTTGTACATTCTTCCTCTAATTCTGTTTTTATATCTATATTTTCTTCTCTTACATGCTTTTCATATACCTTTTTTCCTATTTCTCTATATAAATCTTTTATATCTGATTTATTTTCATTAATTTTCATCCTAAATTTTGCTTCTTTTGCTAATTTACTTGTTTTCTCCGCTGTTGCGTCATATGTTTCACTAACCTTTTTACCTAACTTATTAAAAAAATCCATTTTTTATTCCTCCTATTATTTATTATTAACAAATTATTTATTCATATTCCTAAATCTATAATATTACTATTGAATAGGTCAAGACCCTTAGGAAGACCATAGCTATGTTTTGACTATGAAATAGTAATATTATAAATTTTGGATATAAGAAATATTTTTAGTCCTCATTCTTTTTAGCTCTATTCATTAACATATTTACTGCATCTTCTGGTTTTAAATTTTTGTATAATATTCCATATACAGCTTCTACTATCGGCATTTCTATATTATGCAACTTTCCTAATTCATATGCAACTTCTATATTATCTATACTTTCTATTACCATACCAACTTCTTTTTTCGTTTCTTCAAGTGATTTACCTTGTCCTATAAGTTTACCAGCTCTTCTATTTCGACTGTGTTCGCTTAAACATGTTACAATTAAATCTCCTAAACCACTTAACCCATATAATGTGTCTTTTTGTCCTCCAAGTTCTACTCCAAGTCTTGAAAGTTCAGCTAACCCTCTAGTTATTAGAGCTGCAAATGTGTTATCTCCTAATCCGATTCCTGCTGCAACACCTGCACAAAATGCTATTATGTTTTTCAACGCTCCTCCAAGCTCTACTCCTTTTACATCTCTTGAAGTATAAATTCTCATTTTACTACACATAAAAGTATCTTGCACTAATTTTAAAACAGAGTCATATTTAGATGCTACTACTAAAACTGTTGGAATTGCAATTGATACTTCTTCTGCATGACTTGGTCCTGAAAGAACTGCTATTTTTGCATTTGGTATTTCTTCTTGAACTACTTCATCTAATGTATACATTGTATCTTTTTCAAAACCTTTAGAGCATATAACAATTGGTTGATTTGTTACATAAGCTTTATATTGTTGTACTGTTTCTCTTGTAAATTTTGATGGAGTTACATGTATTATAAAATCAGATCCTTCAATTGCTTCCTTATACGATGTTGTTGCAACTATATTTTCTGGCAATTTTGCATCTGGTAAATACTTGCATTTTTTTTCATTATTTATTAAGTCTTTTTCTTCTTCTGAATGTGACCACATTTGTATTTTATTTTCTAATTTGGCTAAGTGTATTGCAAGTGCAACTCCCCAGCTTCCACTTCCTATTATTGCTATAGTTTTCATTAATATCTCCCCCTATTATGAGCATATATTAATATTATTACTAATATTACAATTATGAGAACTTGCCACCAAGTTATATTAAATTTAAATTTTATTTCACTTTTTCTTTCGGTTTTTACTTCATTTTTTTCATAATCATACTCTATTTTACACACATTGTCTTGCATTTTAAAATTATCTATAAGCATTATATTATCTCTTGATGATGATTTAACTCTATATAACATATCCATATCAGTATATTCTGGTATAATTTCAAATAAATATTCTGCATCTCCTAAATCATTTAGCTTAATTTGAACATATTCTGTACCATTATCTACATAGGTATTATCAAGAACATTATTTATATCCACAGTAATACTTGGTATTACATTATATTTTAAAGTATTAGCTCCATCATATCCAATATCTAGGCCATCATGTTGAATTGCATACATTATATATTTTTTAGGTAATAACATAAAAATTTCATATTCTTCATTTGCGTTAGTAACTTTTAGCCTTAATTTACTCATTTCTGTGCTATCTGCCATAACAGGCAAAGTAATTGTTAAAATAATTAAAACACTTAATACAACTATACTAAATAATTTTTTCATTTGACTCTCCTATTTCTTAAAACTTAATTTATTTTCAGTTCCACTTAGTATTCTTTTAATATTGCTTCTATGATTAAATACTACAATCACAGCTAATATTATACTGTAAATTAGATAACTGCTTCCATCTGATATTGTAAAATTTGTAGGCATAAATAGTACTAATACTGGGAATAAAATTGCTGCTCCTACAGATCCCATTGATACTATTCTTGTTAATGCCATTAAAATTAATGCAAATACTAAACAAATAAGTCCAATTTTCCAATTTGTTGTTAATACTACTCCTAATGAAGTTGCAACACCTTTTCCACCTTTAAATCCAAAGAATATTGGAAAAGTATGTCCAACTACAACTAATATTCCTGCTATTTGTACTAATAATGATTGGTCTGAATTTTTAGCAATTGCTCCCACTAGTATCGCAAATAATACTGCAACTACTCCTTTTAGTGCATCTCCCAATAATGTTAATATTGCTGCTTTTTTTCCTACTGAGCGTAACATATTTGTCGCTCCAGCATTTCCACTTCCTTTTTCTCTTACATCAAATCCTGCCATTTTTTTACTAATTATTACTGAAAAACTTATGCTTCCTAATAAATATGCAACTATTGCTACTATTATATATGCTGCCATTTTTATCTCTCCTTTCTGTTGGCAATTTGGTCCGTGTTCTACTTTTTTGCTACCTTAGTTTTTGTCATCTTTATCCATTTTTTCTCTAACTATAATTCTTATAGGTGTTCCCTCTAGTCCAAACTCTTTTCTTATTTGATTTACCAAATATCTTTCATATGAAAAATGGAATAACTCTTTGCTGTTTACAAATATTACAAATGTTGGCGGTTTTGTACTTGCTTGAGTACCATATAGTATTTTTAGCCTCTTCCCTTTATCTGTTGGAGGTTGTACTATTGCAATCGCTTCATTTATTACTTGATTTAGCATTGCTGTTGATATTCTCTTTGAATTTTGTTCTGACACATTATTTATCATTGTAAATAATTTATCTACTCTTTGACCTGTTTTTGCTGATATAAATATTATTGGTGCATATGATAAATATGATAATTTATTATATATATCTTTTTTGTAATTTTCTAATGTTCCTGTTTCTTTTTCATATTCATCCCATTTGTTTACAACTATTATTATTCCTTTTCCAGCTTCGTGTGCTTCTCCTGCTATTTTTGCATCTTGGTCTGTTACACCTTCTGTAGCATCTATCATCATTAAACACACATCAGCTCTCTCAATTGCTAATAATGTTCTCATTATACTAAATTTTTCAATTGATTCTGTCACCTTACTTTTTCGCCTAATACCAGCTGTGTCTATTAAAACATATTTACCATGTTCATTCTCATATTCAGTGTCGATTGCATCTCTTGTTGTTCCTGCAATTGAACTCACTATTGTTCTGTTTTGTCCTAAAATTTTGTTTATTAGTGATGATTTTCCTACATTTGGTTTTCCTATTACTGCTACTTTTATTCTATTATCTTCATCTTCGGTTGGATCTTTTTCTGGGAAGTTTTCATATATTGCATCTAATACATCTCCTATTCCTAATGCATTTGCAGCAGATACTGGATATGGTTCTCCTAATCCTAAATTGTAAAATTCAAATATTTCGTTTTTGTCTTTGCTTATATTGTCTGCTTTGTTGCATACTAACACTACTGGTTTTTTAGATTTTTTTAACATTAATGCTATTTCTTCGTCTGCAGCTGTTACACCTTGTTTTATATCTGTTAAAAATAAAATTACATCTGCTATATCTATTGCTATTTTAGCTTGTTCTCTCATCTGTGATATTATTATATCATCTGATTCTGGTTCTATTCCAGCTGTGTCTATTACAGTAAAGTTTCTTCCTCTCCAGTTTGTTTCTGCATATACTCTGTCTCTTGTTACTCCTGGAGTATCTTCTACAATTGATATTCTACTTCCAACTATATAGTTAAAAAATGTTGATTTGCCTACATTTGGCTTTCCTATGATTGCTACTGTTGGTTTTGCCATTTATTTTTTCCTCCTTCGGCAATTTTATCCCAGGTCTTATTTTGCCATTTGGTCAATTTGATCCCGGGTCTACTTTTTCCCTTTCACACTTATTTTACTATTTTAATAAAAAAATAGCAAGTGTTTTAAATTATTTGATTATAAAAAAATTAGCACAATTTTAAATTGCACTAATTTTTTTGTTACTCAAATGTTGGATATCCATCTTCTCCTAATTTCCAGTGTTTCCAATCAGTATTATCTCCTATGTTATTATTTAATGTTTCTACAAATGATTGGTCATTTTTTATTTCAGAATCATTTAGTTCTGTTATTCCATCAGGAACTTCTCCTAAATCACCACTTACTTTTCCCACGTTATAACAATTATATATTTCCTCTGCAGTTCTACCTACTATTCCTCCATTAAAACGTCCTTGAGATACATCTCCTTTATTATAACAATTTTCAATAATCTCACCATTATATCCTAATATACCTCCAGCTGCAATTTCTCCTCCTGTGATCTTTCCTTTATTATAACTATTTATTATTGTTGTTTTATTATTTCCATGTCCTGAAGCAATTCCTCCTACATACCAAGTACCATTAATAGCTGTTATATCTCCTGTATTATAGCAATTTTCTACAATATCTCCTCCACAGCCTGCAACTATACCTCCTGCTTGTCCAGAAGTATTTGCTTCATTTACAATATTTCCTTCATTATAACAATTTTGTATTTTCATTTCAGAGCTCGTACAAATTCCAGCTACAGTTATTCCTGATACAGTTCTCACATTTGCTTTATTCCAACAATTTATAATAAGATTTGCAGCTTTGTGTCCAACAGTCCATCCAATAATAATTCCTGCTGCATGCTCATTTTTTGAAGTAATATTTCCAGTTATACCAAAATTTTTAATACTTTCAGCAATATAACCATGATCACTACTAATCATAAATGCTGCTTTTTCATCTCTATTAATATAGATATTTTGTATTTCATTTCCTTTTCCATCAAAATCTCCTTGGAAATTATTTATTGGCTCAAATCCCACACAACTATCATCTGTCTTTGTAAGTTCCGTTCTTATATCTTCTATAACTCCATCTGTATTTAAATCTCCATATTTTTTTGTTGTATAGTCATTGTAAGAAAATATTGAATTAAAGTCTAAAGTTCTCATCAAGATTACATATTGATCTTTAAATTGCTTTGATTCTATTCCTAATTCTGCATTTCCTCCATTTGTCATTATTGAAAATGTTACTAAATCTTCTATACAATTTATTTCGAATGGTTTTTCT
>CAMEJH010000036.1 GCA_945919455.1 uncultured Clostridium sp.
TCAAAATGCTTATTTGTCATGCCATTTTCAATGTACAAATTTATATAAAATATTTCTTAACTTTTTTTCATTTTTCTATTGACTTCATATAGTTAGTCTTTCTATAAATCTAATATCATTTGTGGATCTACATATCTATTTTGGTATCGAACTTCAAAGTGTAAGTGTGGTCCTGTTGTATTACCAGTTGCCCCCACTTCTGCAATTTCTTGTCCTTGAGAAATATTGTCTCCTTCTTTTACATATAATTTATTACAATGTGCATATACAATAATTACATCTTCTATTTGTATTTTTAGGTGTTTTCCATAATCACCTTGTGATGATGCTAGTATTACAGTTCCATTAGTTGATGAAACAATTTTAGTTCCTGTTTCTGCTACTATATCTGTCCCAGTATGGTTTTTGGGAACCGTAGGAGTTGTTGGGTTTCTTTCTCCATAGGCAGAGCTTATTCTTCCATTTAACGGTTTTATGAAGCTTATTTTGCTTTTTATATAGTTAGCGTCTTGCTCCATTTGTGATAGTTGAGGCGTTTCCTCAGTTTTATTTTCTTCTTGTGCTATTACCTCATCATTATTGTTTTCAACTGTTTCCTCCATATTTGTTAATATTTCTTCTGCACCACCAATATTTTCATCATTATTTTGTTCTTCTTGTTGATTTATTTCTTCATTTTTTTGATCTTCTTTTTTTATTTTTTTTATGGTTTCATTTACTTTTGTGGATATAATGGAATATATTTCATTAAAATTTATATCTTGTGATAATATCTCTTTTGCTTTGTTTGTAAAATCTTCTGAAAATATATAATTATTATTTACTACCGCATAAAATAGACTGTATATTATTAGACATGTTATTATTTGTATAATCATTTTTTTAAATAATTTTATATCCTTTTTAGAAGTTTTAGCTGGTATTCTTACATTTTCCTGTTTTAATTGTCCTTGTTCTCTTCTTCTATAATATATTTCTTCTGCTCTTTTAATTTTATCTTCTACAGACATAGTTCTTTCCATATTATCCCTTCCTCTCCTATGTAAAAAACACTTTATATAATGCATTTATTAATGTTTATGCATATATAAAGTGTTTTATGTTTATTATATAAAATTTATTATTAGACTGATAATTAAAAGAACAGTAGAAACTATGCTATATTTTTTTAAGTTCTTATATTTTGTTTTTATGTTTATTTCTGTTTTTCCAATTTTATTTTTGTTTTCTATTTTATTGATATAATCTGTTACAAGCATTTCCGCTTCTTTTAAAATATATTCTTTTGATTTTGGCTGTATTTCAGTAAAACTCTTTTGATTACTTTTATCAATAAATTCTTCTTGTTTTACCTTTTGACTTTCTTTGAAAATTATAATAGCTTCTTCAACCATATTAGATGGAAGATTTTTTAAAACCACCATGTTTTTCATATCGCTTGATTCCATTATATCACTCCTTTGTAACCTCTTATATTTTAATTTTTTCCAATTTAATGTAATTTATACAACATTTTTAATCTGAATTATATGTTCCTATATCCTCATCCCATTCTTGAATAACTGTATCTACTTCTGAGTTTGGTATTACTGCTATTCTCATAGCTTCTATTGGTTCATTTTCTGCTCTCATTGCAATTTCTCCGTTTTTGCATGTTTTTATCCAACCAGTATCATCAAAAAATATTTGATAAATAATTGTATTTTCATTATGTTCTTTTAAATCAAGCTTTATTCCTGATATGCCAAATTTATATTGTATAGCAATGTTAACTGGAATAGGATTATTGCCATTTATATCTGTTGCTCCTTGATAATTTATCCCTTCTCCTCCCAAGTGTATATATTCTTTTTCTTGATAAGTCACTAGTTCTGAATTCAACATTGTTTTATATCCTGACACAGGATTATAGCCATGATTATATATAATTCCAAATTGCCCTGATTTCGCATAACTTCCATCACCCCAATATGTATGAACATATCCAGAAACTTGTAAATAATCTTTGCTTACATTATTTCCTGTTCTAAATAATAAGCTTTCAAATTTATATTTATAGTTTCCTTTTTCCATTCTTCCTATTATATCACTGTCTGTATTTTGCCATGCAGAACTTGACATATGTGCTTTAACTTCTAATCCTAAATATGTAGAATCATTAACATCTATTTCTACTGTGCTAATATTTCCTGCTAGATCTTTAATTTCTCTATGATATTTTATATCTGAAATAAATTCCTTTGAAATAATTTTATTACTATCTTCTGACATCCATCCATCAATTTTTCTAACAGTTTCATTACTAATAATGCTGGCTAGTACTTTTCCATTTTCTTGAATACTTTGCTCATATTTAACTATTGGAGGTATATTATCAATTAAAATTTCTGTATTTAATATTTGTTCCTCAATAATATTTTTTGAATCATCTTCAAAACTATTTGTTGGTATTTTTATAAAAAGTTGACCATTTTCTTTTATATTAGTTAATTTTATTTGATAAATTATATAATTTTCTTGTTCACTTAAAATCTTTACTTCTTTTGTACATTTACTTTCATCTGTTCCAACTAATATTTCAAATACTTCTGATTTTTTTATAATTTTATTATTATCATATACTTTTATTTTAAATGTTATTTCATGTGTACTATTAGCATATTTTTCATATCCAGTGTTTGTATTATGCTTTTCTATTATTTCTGCTTCTGGTAATGTCCTATCTATATTTAGTTCTGCTGCTATTAAGATGTTGTCAAATACATATTTAGCAAAACATTTGCAATTACTATTAATTAATAATATTACTATTATTATAACAATTTTAAATTTCATATTGTCCTTTCTTTCTACTCAATTATTGCCTCAACTTCAAATATATATTTTTGAGCCTTTTCTCCATCTTCTGTGTCTTCTAAATCATCTTCTTGGCTTATATCATATTCCCATTCCCAATTTATTTTTACATAATCCATTTTTTCAAGTTTTTGGTTTATTGCTTCCTGCATTTCTGTAATAGAATTGTATTTTTTGCCATCTAACATAAATATTAAATTTTTAGGTTTAGATGTTATCTCTTTTATATTTACTGTACAGCTAGTCTCATCTGGTTTTATTAGCTTTATTTTAAAATTACCTGAGCTCCCAGGAGCAATCTTTTTATTTTGATTATTTATTTGATTAAATACATTAATTTGAATTTTATCATTACTTTTGGCATTTATTACATATTCATTTCCATTCCATAAACTAAAAATTGTAATATCTTCAAATATGTTACTTGGAGTTTTATAAAAAATTAAAAATATAATTATAAGAATTAACATGATTATTAAAAAGTATTTTACTTTTTTCATATTATCTACTTCCTACTTTTTCTTGTTCTGAATAAACTTTAATTTGTACATCTTCTAAGATGTCTTTTCCTTTTTGTCCTAATGTGTTATCATAAATTACTTTTAATTTATATTTTTGCTCTATTTTTTCATTCCCTTGTATATATAAATTTTCTGTTTTTAAATTTTGTAATTCAATTTGTTTTTCATTTTCATATAATTCAAATTTAATAGATTCATCTGTATTTGAAATAATTTCTATTGTATATACAAATCCTATTTCGCTTACTTCTTGTTCATTAAAATTCTTTACACAAAATTCATAATATCCAATATTATTTAATGCACTGATTTTACTTTTTTCTATTCCTTTTACTTCAAATATCGGCTTAGCTACTTGAGCACCTCCTTTTAAATTTTCTAACAAATTATATTTTGCACTTACAATTGGCGCACATAATATTACAATTGATATACTGATTAAAAACATTGTTTTTATTTTATTTTTATCTAATTTATTTATATAATCCCTCCTTTTTTGTTTTTTCATATTTTTCTATATTTTCTTTTTTATCTAGATTGTGTTCCTGTTACAATTACGTCAAAAGAATAATCCAAGTTTGCTATTCCTTCTTGTGTATCTATTTC
Source organism: uncultured Clostridium sp. (assembly GCA_945919455.1). Taxonomy (GTDB): domain Bacteria; phylum Bacillota; class Clostridia; order TANB77; family CAG-508; genus CAG-269. Next base: position 3,984 of record CAMEJH010000036.1, read on the forward strand.
ATCATTTGATGTTATTTCATCTCCTGTACCTGTTTCATAATCCCATTCCCACAATATTTGAATTCTTCTATTTTTCACATTTGAGTCAAGTCCTATCTTTCCACTTATATCTGTTATTTCTGAAAGAGAATTATATTTTTGACCTGAATATGAAAATTTAATATTTGTTGGTTTATTTTTTTCATTAGAGAATTTGACATTATAATCTACTCCTACTTCTGAACCTGTAGCATCCAGATTTATAAAGAATTGCCCTGAAGTTCCTGGTGCAATTTTTCCATTTACTAATGTATCTTTGTCTACAGTATTAGTAAGTTTAATGTTTTTTATTTCTTCACTGTCACCTCCTACTGAAAATGACCATTTTGCAACATCTGCTTGTCCTCCGCCTTTAACTGCTGTTCTGTATTTTGCATATGTATAGCCTCCTGTTCCAATTGATAATAATAATAGTAATGCACATAATAACATTGTTAATTTTTTAGTTTTGTTATTCAATATTTAATTCCTCCTTTTTATTTTTTTATTAATTTGTATAGAAAAATATGAAATTTATATATAATAATCCTTTTCAGGTTATTATCTCTACATACCAGTTACGGGTAATTTAGGTATTTCCTTTACTGGCTCTTCTTTTATTTTGATTTTTTCATTTTCCATTTTTAATGTTATTTTTTCATTCATTTTTATATCTATCTTTTGTATATCTTCACTTATTTTATATCCATTAGGCGCTTTTATTTCTTTTATATAATAAGTACCTGGCAATAATTGTTCTATGCAGATTTTGCCATTTTCATCAGTTTCTGAAATCCTTATTGCTTTTTTATTTTCATTTAATATTTCAAATTTTGCGCCTTGTAAATTTTCTTTAGTTTCAGTGTCCTGTTTTTCTATTATTATTTGAGTTTCATTTTTTCTATATTCTTGATCTATTTCTTTAAAAATATCTTCACATACATATGCAGTTAACGCATAATCTTGTAAATTATTATTTGGAGATTTACCATAGAATACTGGTTTTGTTTCCATCTCAGTTTTGATCTTAATTTTAAAGTTTCCGGCTTTATCTAAGCTGCTAATTGGTATTAAAATTTTAAATTTTTCTGTTGAATTAAATTCATTTTTTTCTTGATTTTGAATATTTGTTATTTTACAACCTTCTGGCTGATTTTCTAATGTTACTAAGTATTTTATAATATTTGTATTACTTTTTACTTCATACTCTTTTGTTATATATTGCATATTTATTTTATCTACCTCCCAATCTTCACTTTGATTTACTATAATAGTATTATCAAAATTTTCTGTTGATTTTTTTGCATTTTCTAGAATTATATTCATAGCATTCCAAGTTCTTTGTCCTGCTTCACCTACTCCTACATATTTTTCAGTTCCTCTATTGTATAAATAGCAATATATTGATTGTTTGGTTGCTATATATGCTTCTTCTTCATTTGCAACTCCTAACTGTTCTAAGCTTTTATATGGATATCCATTAATTATAACTTTCCACAGTCCCAAATCTGTAATTTTTTCTTGTTTTTCTACATTATATTTTGTATTCTCATCAACTCCTTGTAATTCTACATTTAGGCAATATGCTGGATATTGTTTTCCTTCTATTTCTGAAACTACATGTGAAGTTTTTATTAACATTCCATTATATTTAAGTATTCTATTGAATTGACCTAAATAATGTAATGTTATTTCTTTATTTTCAACTGCTTGAACTGTATTTATTAGTATTAATGAATTAGAAATTATAATTATCATAATTACTAATAATATTTTTAATATTTTTCTCAATAAATTTCCTCCTCTTTCTCTATCGCTTTTACACACCTTCTATATTCTGGTTCATTTTCTACACAAGTTATTAGAGTTATTTGATTCTTTTCAGTATCTTCCAAATGCTCCCAGTCAGTGTCTTTTATAATTATATTTTTTGTTACTACATATATTTTTTCATAATTATTGTATATATATTTTATTTCATCGCCCTCCTTTAGTAATTTTAATTTTTCAAAATAATTTATTTCATATCCTCTATTGTGTGCAGCTAATCCTATATTTCCATATTCTTTTGATGTTTGTGTAAAATGTCCTATATTTTTGTTTAATACATCTTTTGTTGTTCCTTCCGATATATTGGCTAATAAACCAATTTTGTCAATTTGTAACTGCCATATTTCTGTTTTTTCTATAGTTTTCTCATTTAATATAACTTCGTTTTTCATCATATTCTCATTTATTTCACTTTTTATTGGGTTTTGTTTTGAATATTGATACATAAATAATTGAATTAAAATAAATAAAATTATAAATATTAGAAATTTGAAAAAATTTATACCTGTCTTGGTAAGTTTAAACATGCATTTACTATCACCTCTCTTATTCAATTTGCTTTTTGGATTTTTTTCGAAAAAAATTTGAATTAATTTTTTGATTTAAATTCTACAATTATGTTACCACCTGTCAATATATTTGTCAAGAACTTTTCGTCGACTTTATTCGACAAATAGCTTGTATAAGGCTATTTTACTAGATCTTACATGGCAAAAAAATTTAATTTTTTTATTTTATTAATTTACTCTAGCTTTAAATTTTTATAAAAATGTGTAAACTTCTTATCTGACCTATTGCACTTTTATTTTTTTAATGTTATTATTTAATTAAATTATTTTTAAGGAGACTACCGATGTCAGAAATAAAGGAAACGTTTAATTTTTATGATCAAACATATTTAAAATCATATAATCTAGATAAAGCAATCCAATATCAGTTGAATCTATTGGATTCATTAGATGTTTATACTAGAGAACATTCTGAAAATGTGGCCACAATTACCTGTAACTTATGTAAAAAGTTACATTGTTCTAAAGGATTTACAGAATATTGTGTTACTTGTGCTTTTTTACATGATATAGGTAAAATGTTTATACCTGCTGAAATTCTTCAAAAGCCATCACAGCTTACTTCAGAAGAATATGAGATTATGAAAAAGCATACCTCTTTAGGTTATAAATTATGCATAAAAGATACAAAGCTTAGGCCTTATTATGCAGGAGCATATTACCATCATGAAGCACTTGATGGTACAGGATATCCTCAGGGATTAGTAAAAAAAGATATTCCATTTGAAGCTCAAATTATTAGAGTAGCAGACGAATTTGATGCTTTGGTTCATAAAAGACAATACAAAACACATATTGGTATATCTGATGCTTTAAATATAATAATAGATAATACAAAACCATCTCCTAATGCAGCTCCTGGAACAGGTTTTACTAAAGCTGGTAAAAATAATAAATTAATTGTAAAAAAATTAATTAAAGTAGTAATTGATGATGTTGAATACGAAATATCATCTACTATAGATTATGTTAAATATCTTGATAAAGAATTGGATAGATATAAAAAGATCCAAAATTACATTGAAAAGAAAAATTCTTCTAAAAAAGAAAGTGATATTCTTTATTATGAACAATATATTGATATGCTACTAAAACCTGATGAATCTGTTGAAAATTTTGAAGCATTATATCAAGAATTTAAAGATGCATATAATTTACGAAAAAGTATTCTAGCAGATTTACACAAAGAAATTAAAATTATAAAAAAACTTAAGGTATAATTTGCCTTAAGTTTTTTATCTATTTATTATAAAGCTTACTATTTTTTCTAACAAACTAATTTTTTCTTCTTTTATAAATTTAGTTTGTGTTTCTACATTATCTGTTTTTTCTAAATCAATAGGAGTTGCTGCTTTTACTTGCATACCTAATTCATCTGTTGCTTTTTGCTTTATTTTGTTCCAATCTAAGTTGCTTTCTTCTTCCTTTATGCTTTTTTCTACTTGTCCATTTTCTTTTTCTACAACTGCTAATTTATTTTCTAATTCCTTTTTTTGATTAAACATCTCCATTATTGAGATTTCTCGATAGCTTATTGAGAGTAACATGCCAAAAATAGCTATAACTAAAACTAATTGTTTAGTTTTTCTTTTTCTGTCTTCTAGTTTTTTAATTCTTTCTTTTTCAAGTCTTTGTCTTTCAGCTTCTTGCCTTGATACTTTTTTAGTCTCTACTTTTTTTGTAGTCTTTTTTCTAGTTGTATATTCTGGTTCATATTTTCTTGGACTTGTTTCATATTGATAAGACATTCTTGCCATTGTTACTCACCTCCTCCATTGGACAAGGGACTGATTCTCCCTTAGTCAAATTTTTTCACTTTTGTTTTTATTTTTTCTCAAATATCCTTAGCTTTGCACTTTTGGATCTTGAATTTTCCTTTTGTTCTTCTTCTGTTGCTATTATTGGTTTTTTATTAATAATTTTACCTTCTGATTTAGCACCACATACACAATATGGTAAATCCTTTGGACATGTACATCTTCCTTCACATTCTATATATGCATTTTTTACCGCTCTATCTTCTAATGAATGGAAAGTTATAATACATACTCTTCCTCCGCTTTTTAAATGTTTTATGCAATTTTTTACAGTATTTTCTATTGGTTTTATTTCATTGTTTACTTCAATTCTTATTGCTTGAAACGTTCTTTTGGCTGGATGTCCATCTTTTTTTGCAAATGATGGAATAGATTTTTCTATAATTTTTACTAATTGTTCTGTTGTTTCAATTTCTTGTTCTTTTCTATAATTACAAATATTTCTTGCAATTTGTCTTGAAAATCTTTCTTCTCCATATTCATAGATTATTTTTGCTAATTCTTCTTCACTGTATGTATTAATTACTTTCTTAGCAGTTAAGTCTTGTGTTCTATCCATCCTCATATCTAATTCGTTATTTCCTAAATAACTAAATCCTCTAGTTTTTTCATCTAATTGATATGATGATACTCCTAAATCTAATAAAATACCGTCTACTTTATCTATTCCTATTTGTTCTAAAATTTCGTCAATTTCATCATGATTTCCATGTATGTATTTTACATTTTTATATTCTTTTAAATTTTGTTTAGCTGCTTTTAATGCCTCTTCGTCTCTATCTATACCAATGAGTAAACCTTTAGGTGATAATTGTTTTAAAATTTGTTTACTATGCCCTGCTCCGCCTAAAGTTCCATCTACATATATTCCATTTCCTTTTATATTTAAACCTTTTATAGTTTCTTCTAGTAATACTGGCTTATGATTAAATTCCAATTTTTCACCTCATTTTTACAATATAGCAGCTGGATTTGTAAGATTTACCAGCTGCTTTAGTTATGTTTATTTTCTTATGTTTCTTGCAATTTCTTTTGTTTATATTTTTTGGAATTTATCTTTTGCAACCTTATCTTTTGTTTTTTAATTTTTATCTTTTGTTAGTTAATCTTTTGTAGTTTTATCTTTAGTATCTTTATATAAACTTTTGCAAGTTATATACCTAACATTGTCATATTTTCTGCGATTTCATCTGCAGAAATATTTTCATCACATTTTTGCCAAATCTCTTTATCCCATATTTCTAATCTAGTACCCACTCCAACAATTACTGCGTCTTTTTCTAGTTTTGCAGCTTCTCTTAGATTACTTGGTATTAAAAATCTACCTTGCTTATCTATTTCACATTCAGTTGCACCTGATAAAAAGAATCTAACAAAATTTCTTGCATTTTTGTCTGATAGTGGAAGTGCCTTTAATTTAGTTTCAAAATTCAACCATTCATTTTGTGAAAATACAAATAAACATCCATCTAACCCTTTAGTGATTATAAATTTTTCACCAATATCTTGTCTTAATTTAGCTGGCATTATTAATCTACCTTTAACATCTAGAGAATGCTCATATTCACCTATCAACAATTGAATTCCACCTCATTTCTTTTTCTACCACTTTAAACCACTTTTCTCCACTTCACCTAAATAATAATACATTTTATATTATTTTGCAAGTACTTTTTATAATTTTATTGAAAAAATTTTTTTAGTATGATATTATATTAATGAAATTTATATACGAAAGGAAAAAGAATTATGAAAGTTGAAAAAAAATCTAGTAAAAATTTAAATTATCAAAAATTAGCAATATTTATTGTCGCAATTATTTTAGTGGTTGTACTAATTGTTGTAATTTCTAAATGTTTTTCAAAATCAAATGAATTAAAATTTGATGAATTTGAAAAAGCTGCTATTTATGGTTATTTAGAAGATGACTTTTTAGATATATCAAAAATATATCAAGTATCAGGAAAAAGCAACTATAATGAATTACAAGTATTTCAATCAAAACTAAAACAAGCTCTAGATTCTTACTTTAGTACACATTCTGAAAAAACAGTTTCAACATCTACAATTTTAGGAATGGTTAGTTCAGAATATATACCTGCATCTGTTGATTTTCATGGAATAGTAGTTTCAGATTATGAATATGATCCACAAACAGATTCTTTTGTAAAGTCAATAGGAGCAAATGCTAATATTGCAGGAATTGAAGCTGATGTTAATAGTGTAAATTATTCTGATAAAAAAGCTTCTGTTCAAAAAATTGAAAAAACTTCTGATAATAAATACAAGGTTTCTTTTAATGTTGTAAATAGCATAATTGGTAATGATTCTGTAGAAGATACTGGTGAAGCTATAATATCAGTTCAAGATAATAAATTAGTTCTTGATTCTTGTACATTAACTGATTAAAACATATCGTTTAATAAAAAACTAATATATAACTATGAATAAAGTCAAGACCCATAGGAAGACCCCAGCTATGTTTTGACTATGAATAGTTATATATTAGTTTTTTTATTAATATAAACTTTTCAATGTTTTAATTAAATAATCAATTTCCTCAAAAGTATTGTTTTCTCCAAATGTTGTTCTGACTGCACAATTTAAATATTTATCAGGTAAGCCTATTGCTCTTAAAACATGTGAAGGTTCCCTGCTTCCAGAAGAACAGGCTGAACCACTTGATACACATATTCCTTTTTCATCTAGTTTAAATATTAATTCAGAGGCATCTAATCCTTCAAAAGAAATATTTGCATTTCCTGGAAGTCTATTTTCCATAGTTCCATTTATATTTATTTTGTCTGGTATCTCTTTTTTCAACATAGATATATAGTAATCTCTTAATCTTTTTAAATTTTTTATATGATTTTCTAAATTCTTATTCGCTATTTCACAAGCTTTTCCCATGCCAACAATTCCTGCTACATTCTCCGTTCCTGCTCTTTTGTCTTTTTCTTGGTGACCTCCATGGATAATTTTTTCTATATCGATACCTTTTTTTACATATAATACTCCTATTCCCTTTGGAGCATTTATTTTATGTCCTGACATTGATAACATATCTATTCCCATTTTTCTTACATCTATTGGAGTATTTCCGGCAGCTTGAACAGCATCTGTATGAAGTGTTATTTGATGCTTTTTAGCTATTTCTGAAATTTTTTCTATTGGCTGTATTGTTCCTATCTCATTGTTTGCAAACATAATACTTATTAATATTGTTGATGGTTTTATTGAATTTTCTAGTTCTTGTAAATCTATAAAACCATCTTTGTTTACATTTATATATGAGACTTCAAATCCTTGTTTTTGTAGCCATTCACAACTTTCTAATATTGCATGATGTTCTATTTTTGAAGTTATTATATGATTTCCTTTATTTTTATTGGCATAGACAAATCCTTTTATAGCTAAATTATCACTTTCTGATCCTCCACCAGTAAAATAAATTTCATGAGGATCACAATTAATCAACTCTGCTACTTGTTTTCTTGCATTTTCAATTGCTCTTTTAGATTGTCTTCCTATTGAATACAAAGAAGAAGCATTTCCATAATTGTTTGTTAAATATGGCATCATTTCATTTAAGACTTCTGATTGAATTTTGGTTGTTGCAGCATTATCAAAATATATAGTATTCATAAATTTCACCTTTTCCTTTTTATAAGTATTATATGTTTTTTTATATAAAATGTCATATTGATAACGCTTTTATTTTACTTAAATTTTGTATTACTGTATCATATCCAAATTTATAACATTTATCTAGTTTTTCTATATCAAACAATCCAGCTCTATCAGTTGGAACTGTAAGTATTAAATCACTTTGTTCTAATTCTTTTTCTGCTATTTTATTTCCCATTATATCAAGTGTTTTCATTAAAATATCCATTATGTCACTATTTTCTTCAACTGGATCTGCTTTAAAATTAACAGCTATAATTTTACTTTTGCATATTTTTTTTACATGAATTACTGGTATATTGTCTAATGCTCCTCCATCTAAAAACATATGATTCTTAAATTCACATGGGCAAAAAACTGCTGGAAAACTACTACTCGCCCTTACAGCTTTTCCTATAGAAATTTCTGTTATATAGTTATCATTTAAATTATCTCTAGGAGCACAATTTGTAAATATATATTCTTTTGCTTCTGCTATATCAACAGCAGGAATTACCAATGGAAGTTTTATATCTCCAATAACTTTTACTCCCTTTTTTAAGGCTAATTCATTATACATTTTTTCTAATAAAGTTCCATCATTTAGCCCAGCAAATCCAATCTTTTTGTTTTTAACAAAATTTCCTATTCCATTTATTATTGGAGCATTACCTATATTTATGATTTCTTGTGCATATTTTTTGAATAATACATATATATAATATGGTTTATAACCCATTGCATATAAAGCTGCAACAATACTTCCAGCACTTGTTCCTCCTATTGCATCAATCTCTATTTTATTTTCTTCTAATGCTTTTAGTACTCCTGCATGAGCAATCCCTCTAATTCCTCCTCCTGCTAATGCTATACCAATCCCCATTTTCCCCTCCACAAAAAAAATAAATAATTAATTTTCATACTCTTTCAATAAAGTTAATATATAACTATTGATTTAGTCAAAGACCAGTAGGAAGACCCCAGATATGCTTTTGACTATGAAATAGTTATATATTAACTTTTTGTCATAAGTAGTTTTATATTAATTATTTACTATTTTTTATGTTTTTAAACTAAAATTTGTGATTAATTTTCTTCAATATAATAATATTGTTCAACCCCATATGTCACTCTTTTATAGTTATTTATTCTTAATATAGCATTTGATTCTTTTATTTTTTGTAGTTTTTCTTCATCTTCAATTTTATTTCCATTATTGTCTAAATAATATTCTTCTGTATCATTATAAATTTTTACATAATCATCTAATGTTTGAATATTTATATTATTAATTTCTAATATTTTTGTTAATTCATTGTTATATAATTCTGTAACTCCTGTTTCAAAGTTTATTGCTTGAATTATATTTTTCTCTTTTATTGTTTGTACTAAATCATAATTAAATTCTAAAATTATATTTCCGTCTGCATCAATTATTCCACTTTTTCCTGCTTCGTTTGTAGCAATAAAGTATTTATCAAATAAATATTCTATATACTTATATTTTTGATTTAAAATCTCTTCAAAATTAGAATTTATAATTGAGTATTCCTCTACTTCATTTTGTTCAATTCTTATATAATAATCAGAATTTTTAGTTGATTGTATTATTGTATTAAATGGAATATCTACTTCTTTTCCGGTTTTATCAAAAACCTTTCTTTCTTCTCCCTTTTGTGTATACATATATATTCCATTAATTTGTATATCTGAATATTCTGTTTTTAAAATCTCTATTCCTTTTTCATTTACTGCACCATATTGTCCAGTTCTTTCTACAATGAATATTTGCATTGTTGGATCATATGTTATTGACTGATATTGTGTGTTTATTATTTTGTTGTTATTTATAAATATACCATATTGTCCATTTTTAGCAGCTGCTAAATATATATCATTTTTATTAGTAGCTTCTACTAATCTTATTATCTGATTATACTCTGTATCTAGCATTTTACTGCCTTCGTAATCATAATATCCATACCTATATCCATCATTTGTAACATTACAAACTATATATCCAGATTTTTTATATCCATCATTTATGCAATAATATTGATCAGATGATATTGAATCATAATTAGCTTTTATTATTTGATATCCTTTGTCATCTATTACACCATACTTGTTATTTTCTTTTATTAGAAGTTCTCCTTCTTTATATTCCAAACTTGAAATTTCATCATATTTAGCTTCTACAACTACTTCACCGTCAATTCCTAATAATCCAAATTTATTATTTTTTTCATATTTTAATACTTTTTTTTCGTAAGCTGAATCTGAAATTACATTTGTAAGTTCTATTGCTTGTACATTTGAATATTTTTTAAAGATTTCTTCATTTTTATCATTTAATACTTTGCTTTTATCTTCATTATTGCAAATAAATACCGCTCTATGTGGATTTGGAATAATTATTTCTTGGTACTCTGGTTCTATTATTATATCTCCACTTCCATTTATTACTCCAAAGTTTTCATCTTTTTTAAGTAAATAATATGATATTGAATTATCTTCTGCTTTACTTTCTATTTTTCTTTTATTTGGTATATATATAGATATGGCTAAGCTTATTACTATTATTATTATACTTATTATTACTATTGCACTTGTTTTTTTAGTCATATTTTGTCTC
>CAMEJH010000037.1 GCA_945919455.1 uncultured Clostridium sp.
ACCGTTGGTACTGGTTCCTAAGACCAGCGCGTCTGCCAGTTCCGCCACATCCGCATATTTAATTGACAATGTATATATTATCATATTTAAAATACATTGTCAATATTTTTATTTTAATTTTTTATCTTTTTTAGCAAAAGTATAAAATCAATAACCCAACTATACTAATGGCTGTTCCCAAAATTTTAAATCCACTTGTTGCTTCATTTTGATCTCCAAAATTAAATAATTTTTTTGTAATGATGCGAGCATCATAAATTAGTACTACACCTATTAAAACAATTATTGCTCCTATTAATTTTAAAATTATTTGTAACATGTATATCAACATCCTTTACTTGTGAACCTAAGCACTTTAAGCTATTTTTCACATATTTTAAATTTCTATTCTTGAGCTAAATTTTTCTTTAACCAGCTCATTCAATTTTATATTTTTCTCTTTTTCTAATAATGGATCATCCTCCATTATCTTTACAGCTATTGCCTGAACTTTTTTTAAAATACCTATATCTTCAAATAAATTTGCAATCTTAAATTCTGGAAGTCCATGCTGTTCTGTTCCAAAAAAGTCTCCTGAACCTCTTAACTCTAGATCTTTTTCTGAGATTATAAATCCATCATTTGTGTCACACATTACTTTCATACGTTGCCTTACAGTCTCGCCATTTCCTTCATACTTTAATATACAATAAGACTGCCATTCTCCTCTTCCTACTCTTCCACGTAATTGATGTAATTGCGCTAAACCAAATCTTTCCGCATTCTCTACTACCATTATACTTGCATTTGGAACATTTACTCCAACTTCTATAACTGTTGTTGCAATTAAAATTTGAATTTCTCCATCTTTGAATCTTTGCATTATTTCATCTTTTTCTTTTGCCTTCATTTTTCCGTGCAAATATGCAACTTTATAATTACTAAATGTTTCTTTTTGATATTTTTCTGCAAGTTCTATTACAGATTTTAATTCCATTTCTTCATTTTCTTCTACTAATGGACAAACTATATATGCCTGTCTTCCTTCATCTATCTGTTTTCTAATAAATGCATTTACTCTTTCTTCCATACTTTTTCTTACCGCAAAAGTTTCAATCTTTTTTCTATTTGGTGGAAGCTCATCTATTATTGATATATCCAAATCTCCATATAGTATTAACGCAAGTGTACGGGGAATTGGAGTTGCAGACATTGCTATTACATCTGGATTCTGTGCTTTAGATGCTATTGTGCTACGTTGTTTTACTCCAAACCTATGCTGTTCATCTGTTATAACTAGTCCTAGATTTTTAAATACTACATTTTCTTCTAATATTGCATGTGTTCCAATTAAAATATCTATTTCTCCATTTTGTAATTTCTCTAGTATTTCTGTTTTTTTCTTTTTAGTTATGCTTGATATTAATAATTCACATCTTATTCCAAATTCATTTAGGATTCCTTGAAAACTTTCTAAATGCTGACTTGCAAGTATTGCTGTTGGTGCCATTATTGCTGCCTGATATCCAGATTTTACTGCTTTATATGCTGCTATCATTGCAACAACTGTCTTTCCTGATCCTACATCTCCTTGTAATAGTCTATTCATAGGCTTATTACTTTCCATATCTCTATCTATTTCTTCTAATACTCGTAATTGTGCTTTTGTTAGCTTAAATGGTAGCTTATTAATTACATCTGACATATGTACATCTTTACTAAATTGAATTCCATTTTTGTCATTCTCATAATTATTCTTTAATTTTAATAATGCAAGTTGCATTGTTAGTAATTCCTCAAATACTAATCTTTCTCTTGCTTTATTAAAGTCTGAAAATTCTATTGGAAAATGAATTCTCTCTATTGTGTGATTTATATCCCATAAATTGTTTTCTCTTAATATGTATTCTGGAAGTGTTTCAGGTAACTGACCTTTTACTTCAGCTAGTCCATTTTCTATTATTCTTCTTAGCGTACTTTGCTTTAGTTCATATGTTAGTGGATATATTGGTATGATTTTTCCTGTATTTTTGCTTTGATCTATTTCATCATATACAGGTGAATTCATTTCAAATCTTCCACCTTTTATTGATATTTTACCAAAAAATCTATACATTCTTCCAGGCTGAAATTTATCTCTTAAATATCCTTGATTAAACCATGTTATATAACAAGTTCCTGTTTGATCTTTTACTGTTAATTTACTTATTGTCATTTTTCCTTTATGCATTTCTGACATTTTTCCAGCTGCCATTGCTTCTATTAGTACTTCCTCTCCATCTGTACATTCATATAAATTTTTTGGCTTGCTTCTATCTTCATAGTCTCGTGGATAATATGTTATCAAGTCTTTTAATGTATATATTTTTAGTTTGTTTAATAGTTTGACTCTGTTTGGTCCTACTGTTTTTACATATTTTACATCTTTGTTTAAATCTACCATTTTAAAAAGTCTCCATTTACTTTTTTCTTTTATATTCTACATTAAAATATAAAAAATAGCAAGATTTACTTGCTATTTTTAATTTCAAATTTCTATACATACACATACTTTTTGTTTTTACTCTTGCCACTGTAATATTGGATAACCATTATTTATATTATTTGAATCCATTTTCCATACACTTTGGCTTTCTTCTGTTATTACTCCTTCATTCTCTCCTGAAGTTCCTGCTGTTATTAAATTGTTTAATTCATCAACAAATTCTTGCGTTTTCATCTCGTTCTCATATAACACATTACATTTATATCCTATTACAGCTTTATCTCCATGTCCATAATTATCTTTAGTATTATATTCTGATAACTCAGAAATTATTTGTTCTTCTGATAAATCCCCTTCTGGTAATATATGAAAGTCACCTCTTCTAGAAAAGCAATGTACAATATGTCCTCCATAGTTCATTCCATTAATAGTTCCACCTTCATATGTTCTAATTATTTTTCCTATGCTATAGCAATTAAAAATATCTGTTTCTTGTTTAGTAATTCCTCCAGCTATATTTCCAACCATATTTCCTATACTATAGCAATTCTTTATTTCTACATCCTTGACATTTGAACCATCAGCAGCAATTCCACATGAAGTTCCTTTATCTACTGGATTTTCTATATTTCCAATATGATAACATTCTTCAATATGATATCCCCATCCCTCGGCTAATATTCCTCCTGCTTTCATTCCTTCCTCTCTTGTATTATATATATCCATAATGTTATAACATTTTTTTATTGTGCAAGGAGCTCCGTTAACTCTACCTAGAATTCCTCCAAATTTTTGTACTTCTTGTAATTCAAGTTTCCCTGTACTATAACAATTTTCTATTATGGCTATTGAAAAATTATCTGCATATCCAATAATACATCCTACTTTTTCACTATTTGAAAATTGTAAATTTCCTTCTATATAACATGAGCTAATAATACTTTCCCCTTCTTGCAAGGCAACTATTCCTCCAATAGTATTATTTGATGTTAATGTTAAATTTTTCATTCCCAAATTCTTTATTTTGCCTGTTACAAGATATCCAAACAAACCTGCATTATTATCTCCTGTATTTTCATATAAATTACAAATTTTGTTGTTTTTTCCATCAAATGTTCCTTCAAATGCCTGTCCCTTACCTTCATCTCCTATAGGAGTAAACCCTATACATCCTTCATCTGTTTTAGTTAGTTCTGTCCTTATATCTTCTATAACTCCATCTGAATTTAAATCTCCAAATTCTTTTGTAGTATAATCATTATATGAAAATATTGATTTAAAATCTAATGTTCTCATTAAAATTACATTTTTACCACTAAAGCTGTTCCCTTCATTTACCATTATAGAAAATGTTACTAAATCTTCTATGCAATTTATTTCAAATGGCTTTTCTTCACTTCCATTCAACTTTCCATCTTTGCTTATATCTCCTGCGTTTTGATCATCTATTAGATCTTTAGGTCCATCTACGTTTCCATCTTTGTCTATTTCATAATACCTATTTTTCTCTATAAATCTTGCTATTATTGATTCTTCACTATCTATTATTTCTGTTTTTCCTTCTCCCGCATTATTATTTAGCTTATTCCTAAATATTTCTGTTTTTATATTACCATATATATCTTCATCTATAGCTTGTACTACAGATATATTTAAAATTTCTTTTTCTTCACTTATTTCTGCAGAGTCTTTTCCTCCTTTTGCTTGTCCTATTATTCCATTCTCTCCACTTAATGCATTTATTGATATTCCTGCTAATATAAGTAATACCACTATTGTAACTACTAAAGCTATTAATGTAATGCCTTTAAAATTTGTACTTTTCTGTTTTTTCATTTGAATTTCTCCTTTTTCTCTTTTTGCTAATATTATATATTAGCTTTTAGTTTTATTCAACATATTTTCATTAATTACAACAATTAATGTTATTATTTTCTTTACAACTATATAAAAACAGTATTTTTACTCAAAAAATTTATTAATATTATGAGATTTTTTAAATTATCTTATTCAATATTTTTCTCGCGAAAAGTATTGATTTTTTTATGTTTTATTGCTATATTTTATACAGTAATATATATCGTTAATTGTTGTAATTAATGATATTTTTTATCTTGTTAAAGCATAAAAAAGTTGAAGCAAAAACATTAATTTTTTACTTCAACTATTTATATTAACCTCATTGATTTTATCATTTTTTATATTCTTAATAATTTAAAATCTAATCCATCTGCACTTACCAATTTAAACTCAATTCCTTCAACGTTTCCCTCTATTGCATCAGAAATTGAAGCTCCATGCAAATGTCCATAATAACATCTTTTTACATTATATTTTTTCATAAGATTTACAAATTCTGTTTCTTGTTGTGAAATTATTTTTGCTTTTGTAATTGGAGGATAGTGCATAAATATTATAATTTCTTTATCATTTCCAAATTTATTTATTCCATCTTTAATAGATAATTCCAGTCTTATTAATTCTCTATTTATAAGCTTTTTATCCATTTCTTCATCTGCTATACTCCAACCTCTAGTTCCACATAAAATCTTATTTTCATATTCATAACTATTATTATATAAAAAATCAATATTTGTAAAATTATTTTCTTTTAAGAATTGTCTCATCGCAGTAACAGTTGACCACCAATAATCGTGGTTTCCTTTTAAAAGTAGCTTTTTTCCAGGCAAGTTATTTAGATATTCAAAATCTAATTTTGTATTTTCTAAATATGTTTCCCACGAAAAATCTCCTGGTAATACTACCAAGTCATCTTCTTTTACATTTTCTATCCAATTCTTTCTTATTTTTTCTTCATGCCCTATCCAATTTTCTCCAAATATGTCCATCGGCTTTGGTGTTCTTAAAGATAAGTGCATATCTCCTATTACAAATATTGACACTATTTTTATTCCTTTCTAAAAAAATGAAAAACAGAACCGACTCCAAATTACGTTTTTTATATTTTTAAGTTTGGTACAGCATTAAGTATATTTTCAGATAAATCTCCATTAAGATATCTATAATATCCTGCTGCTCCTATCATTGCTGCATTATCTGTACACAATTTTAAATCTGGTTTGTATACTTTTATTCCTTTTTGTTCTAATTTTTCAAATTCACTTCTTATATGTGTGTTTGCAGACACCCCTCCTGCTAAAACAATTTTCTTTATTCCTGTTTGTTCAATTGCTTTTGTGATATTTTCTATCAAAACTTCTGTTACAGCTTTTTCAAAGCTCATACATAAGTCCGCTTTGCTTACATCTGGATTTTTATGATGTAAATTAATTACTGCTGTTTTTATTCCGCTAAAACTAAAATCTAAATTATCAAAATGTGTTTTTGGAAAGTCAATTGTTGGTTGTCCTTCCTGTGCTAATTTATCTACTTTTGGTCCTCCAGGATATCCTAATCCTACTACTCTTGCAACTTTGTCAAATGCTTCTCCTATTGCATCATCACGAGTTCTACCTAAAACCTCCATATTACAATAATCTTTTACATATACTATTTGAGTATTTCCTCCTGATGTTAACATACATAAAAATGGTGGTTCTAAGTCTGGATGTGTTATGTAATTTGCTGCTATATGCCCTTCTAAGTGATTTACTCCTACAAGAGGCTTATTGAGTGCATATGCAAGTCCTCTTGCATATGATACCCCTACAAGTAAAGCTCCTACCAAGCCTGGTCCATATGTTGGAGCAATTACATCTACATCTTCAAACTTAATTTTTGCTTCTTCTAAGGCTGTTTTTGTAACTCTTGAAATTGCTTCTATATGATTCCTTGATGCAATTTCTGGTACTACTCCTCCATATTGCTCATGAATTTTTATTTGTGTATCAATGATATTTGACAAAACCTCTCTACCGTTTTTTATAACGGCTACAGAGGTCTCATCACAACTTGATTCTATTCCTAAAACTATTATATCTTTCATTTTTGTCTTTCTTTCTTTATTTTTAATATTTACCTTAATCCAAATATTGACATTGCAAAATTAAGTATCAACTGTGTCATCTTTCCAATTAATGGTGAAATTAAACTTCCTGCAATTCCTGTTATCCAAATAATTAAAAACACAAAATAAAATATTTGCTCATGTTCTATAAACCATGTTTTTGCATTATATGGTAATATCGGTAAGAATATTTTTGAACCATCTAATGGTGGTAGTGGTATCATATTAAATATTCCTAATCCTATGTTCATAGTAACAATATATGATACTATTGCAATAATTATAATACCTATATTACTAGTTATAAATGATATTTTTGCAAATTTTATTATTGCACAATATATTAGTGCAAATATTATTGCAGTTATAAAATTCATCAATGGACCTGCAAATGATACTATTGCATCTGCCTTTTCTACTGATATATTTCTGTTGTAATTTCTTGGATCTACTTGCACAGGTTTTCCCCATCCTATATGCGCAAACAATAGCATCGCTATTCCCAATGGGTCAACATGGTCTAATGGATTTAAGCTTAGCCTTCCTTGCCTTAATGGTGTATCATCACCTAATTTGTATGCTGCAAATGCATGACCAAATTCATGTACTGTTATTGCTAATAATACTGCTGGAACAGATAGAACTAAATCAAATAACCCGTCTGTTCCATAGCTAGCTAGTGAAAATAGTACTAATATTCCTATTATTATATATAATGTTCTTTTATCTATGTTAAATCCAAACATATAATTCTCCTATCTTTTTCTAAAGTAAATCGTAAAAACAGAACCGCCCCCAATTTATGAAGATGAACTAATACAATTTTGCACCTGCTGGAATGCGATCATCCACCATCAAAAGATTAAGTCCTTCTCTTCCATTTTCCTCGTGTACTGCTGAAATCAACATACCTTCAGAATCTATGCCCATCATCTTTCTCGTAGGCAGATTTACGATTGCAATCGCTGTCTTTCCGATCAGTTCTTCCGGTTCATAATATTCGTGAATACCGCTTAAAATCGTACGTTTACGGTCTGTTCCATCGTTAAGAGTAAACTTCAAAAGCTTCTTTGACTTTGGAACTGCTTCGCAGTTTTCAATCTTGACAGCACGGTAATCTGACTTAGCAAATGTCTCGAAATCAACATATTCTTCAAATAATGGCTCGATTTTTATATTAGAAAAATCAATTTTTTCTGCAGAATTTTCTTCTGTTTTTGGTTCTTCTGAAACTGCCTTTTCAGCTTTCTTTGCACTGTCATTTCCACCTAGTGGTTTCATAGTTGGGAATAGTAAAACATCTCTAATTGAAGCTGAATCTGTAAGTAGCATTACTAATCTGTCTATTCCTATTCCTATTCCTCCTGTTGGTGGCAATCCATATTCAAGTGCATTTACAAAATCTTCATCCATCATTCCAGCTTCTTCATCACCATTTTCTCTTGCTGCAATTTCTGCTTTAAATCTTTCATACTGATCAATTGGATCATTTAATTCTGAGAATGCGTTTGCATATTCTCTTCCACCTATAAACAATTCAAATCTCTCTGTTAAACGAGGATCTTTCTTAGATTTTTTAGCAAGTGGTGATATTTCTATTGGGTATTCATATACAAATGTTGGTTGTATTAATGTATGTTCAACATATTCATCAAAGAATAAGCTTATTACATTTCCTCTTGTTTCTTTACCTGCTGGTATTTCTATTTTTCTTTCTTTAGCTATTGCAACAGCTTCTTCATCTGACTGAATTTGGTTAAAGTCTACCCCACAAGCTTCTTTAATGCTATCTATCATAGTTATTCTTTTCCATTGTCCACCTAAGTCTATTTCTGTTCCTTGATATGTTATTTTTGTTGTTCCACATACTTTATTAGCACATCTTTGAAATATTTCTTGTGATATATTCATCATATAATGATAATCCTCATATGCTGCATAAAATTCTATTGATGTAAATTCTGGATTGTGTCTTATGTCCATACCTTCATTTCTGAATATTCTTCCTATTTCATATACTTTGTCATATCCACCAACAATAAGTCTTTTTAAATTTAATTCTGTAGCAATTCTTAAGTACATATCTATATCCAATGTGTTGTGGTGTGTTACAAATGGTCTTGCAGTTGCTCCTCCTGATATTGTGTTTAATACTGGTGTTTCTACTTCCAAATATCCTTTTTCATCTAATATTTTTCTTATTTCTGATATTATTTGACTTCTTTTTATAAATGTTTGTTTTACTTCTGGATTCATTATTAAATCTACATATCTTTGTCTATAACGTAAATCCATATCTTTTAATCCATGGAATTTTTCTGGTAATGGGCGCAATGATTTTGATAGTAGTGTTACTTCTTTTGCATGTACAGATATTTCTTCTGTTTTTGTTTTAAACACAAATCCTGTTATTCCTATAATATCTCCTATGTCAAATGTCTTAAATGCTTTGTAACTTTCTTCTCCTAAATCGTTTATACTTACATAGCTTTGAATTTTTTCATCACTATCTAGTATTGTACAAAATGATGCTTTTCCCATTATTCTTTTTGCTATTATTCTTCCTGCTACTGATACATCTTTTTGTTCGAATGCTTCATAGTTCGCTTTTATTTCTCCTGCTGAATTTGTTCTATTAAATTTTGTTATTTCAAATGGATTTTTTCCTTGTTCTTGTAATTCTTTTAACTTGTCCTTTCTTATTTGTATTAGGTGATTCTCATCTAATTCTACTTCTTGATTTTGGTTGTTGTTTTCTTGCATAAATATCTCTCCTCTTTTTTCCATAAAAATATATGTTACATTATAATGTATTTTACTTGAAAAATCAAGTATTTATGTGAAATTATATGCAAAAAGGATATTAACTAAAAATAGTTAACATCCTTTACATTGGAGCGATAGTCGTAGTTATTTACAACTTTTTGCTCTTTTAACGATTGATATATGTATCAATCAAATTTATTATTATTAATTTATCATAATAAAAATAATTTATCAAGCTTTTTAGATATATTTTTGCTTAAATAAAAAGGGGAAGGCAGTTTACTAAACTGCCCTCTCCCCAAAAGCTATGCACCGTACCTTCCTAATTTCACTTTACATGTATTCCCATTAAAGAATAAATATACATTCATAGATTCAACATATGTTCCATCTACATTCTCTGGAAATATAATTGATGAATCATTTTCTTTTTGCTCTACGAATTTTAGCAATGATCTTTTGAAATCAAAATATTCGATCTTTGTTATTTCTGCATTAGTCTGAATAAAGATGTCCTTAGAAAATTCTTCTTTTTCTAGATATCTCTCCATACCTAACGAACTAAAACAAGTGTATATTGTATCATCAAACACACTCATTGAATAGTTTTCATCCGATAAATCAAATACAATACCATTATCAGTAGTTGCTCTTGTTTCAGTCGTTTCTACAAAAGTAATCTGATTCGAACTATCACCATCCACCGGTAAAGTATATCCCATATTAAATGGTGTTCTTTCACCTTTTGTCAAATCTTTTACCATAAAATAATCAGCGAAGTCTTCATCAAGATCCCAAGTAGCATCGACTAAATACCAAGTATCATATACCTTAACCAAATTCCAAGCATGATACATTTTCTCAGATATATCTGATATATATCCATCAACAATAATGCACTCCAACTGACATTGATTGCAGATATATTTATATGCATCTGCAATTCCATCACAAACAGCTTCCTTTTTGACAATAGCTCCATAGATATTCTGTGTTGAGTGCGTTGCCAGTCTTGCAAGAAGAAATTCTTCATCATGAAAATCTACATTGCCAACTGCTTCTTCAGATTTAACATATTTAACATTTGAGGTAATCCATTTAAAAATAAGCCGATGCTTTTCTATTATATCTTCTGTATTATTTACGGCATCAACTAAATCTTTAATTTCGGAATTAACCTCATTTAATTTGGTCTCATACTCATCATATTCTCTTGAAAAATATGTTAAACTCTGATAAATCGTGCCTTGACACCCATCTCTAAAATCCATGTTCATCAATTCAAGTTCTGGATGATCAAGTCTTGCAAATTGGATGGCTTTAATTACTGATATATATGAATAGTCATTTACTTCATCTCCATAAAAGAGATAAATGTATTTTTGAATGTCATCTGCAAAATTTGCATTTACAGCTGCTTCATAGTACATTTTTTCATATTTATCATCAAGATAATTCCAATAATCGGAATCACATGTTGACTCATAAGTAGTCTCTGGAGATGAATATTCCCAATTGTGGCTTTCAAGTTCATTGGAAATACGAGAATCAACTTTCACTTCTTCTACATTGGATGAACATCCTGTAAATAGTAAAGTTAAAATTAAAAAAATCAATGTACAACTTTTTTTCATTTGCATTTCCTCCAAAAAATAATTTTTTATCTATATTGTAAACATCAAATGGTGAAAAAACGGGGATCAATCTATATACAATAGGAATATACCTACACTTATATTATTGTACTACTTTATGTTAATTTTGTCAAAAGCTATTGAAATATATGTTTTAAAATCTGATAACATTAAATAAATATAATCCAAATCAATTTCTTTCATTCTTGTTAACCATAAATATATTTATTCTAAAACACAATTTGTTCAAAATAATATAATGCATTGAATAATTAAAAACTAAAAATTTAATATCTTTTATAATTACCCTTAAAGATGATTTTTTCAAAAAAGAAAAAATCATCCAGTTTATTTCTGATTGATTTCATATCTTCTGTTCTAAAATTTAAAAAGTTGAAACAGATTCGTTATTGGAGCTTCCAACGGGAATCGAACCCGTGACCTCAGCCTTACCAAGGCTGCACTCTACCTACTGAGCTATGGAAGCAATAATACATTATGTATTATAATATATTTTCCCAATAAAATCAAGGAAATTCAATAAAAAAGAGAAGCATTTGTTTTAAAGCAAATGCTTCTTATAATAAAGTAAATCTATTGTTTTACTTTTTGTTTTCTAATTCTAAAATCTGTTCTTCTCTATGTTGCTGTCTTTCCAATAAATTATTTAACATATTTTTATCCATATTGTCTTTATTATTTTCTATATATCCTTGAGTATTATTATAATTTTCTTTTAAATTTTCTAAATGTTCTTCTGTAGAAATATATTTATCTTCATCTTTTAATTTTGCTTCCAACTCTTTTATTTGTTCTTCTCTTATTTCTTGTATTTTTCTAGCATTATCTTTATTTTCTTTGCTCCCAATTTCTGAATACTGTTCTAGATGTCTTTGTGTTCTTGTATGATTTTCTATTAAATTTTCTAAATTTTCCAATTGTCTATCTTTTTTTTCAGAATTATCCATTTTATGAACCTCCTTTTCTTTATCTACTGTTATAATTTCCTTTTTAAAAAAATTTATAAATAGAAATTTATGATAATTCTCTCTTTTCCTCTAGAACACATTTTGTAAATTAAAAGCATTCTTTTTTTGTATATGCTCAAGCACAAACTTTCCTTCATCTAACTCTGCTACTGCTGAAGAATAATCTTCTGTTTCTATATAGCTTTTCATCGTAACTATTGCTGTATCAACTTTTTCTAATTCATCATGTTCTATATAATAAGCAAGTTTATCATGCATTTTGTTCCAATTATTATCAATTTCTTTTACTTTTTTTGTGATTTCTGACTTATTTGTTTGAAGTATTTCTACTTTTAAATTTGCTAACATTTCTGAAATTTTATTCATACTTTTTTTTGTATAATTTTGAGTAAAAATATCTAGTCCCAAAATTAAAACAACTATAACAATACAGATCCACATTTCTTTTAACATTATTTTTTACCCTCCTTATCTAATGGCTGGCAGAAAAATTGATTATCACCATCAATTGTAACTATTAAAGCATCTTCTGGTTTTATTCCAAATTTTTCAGTTTGTTTTTTTAACCACACATAATTTTTTCCTATTTTTTGTAAATTTTTGTACATAACTTTTCCATCAACAACTAAATCATATGGAATTCCTTCGTACTTAGGTTCTATATTAAAGTCTTCTGGAATTGTAGGTCTTTTATTGGGTTTTGGTATTACAGTAACTTGGCCACTTGTTTCTAATATTGCATATTCCACATCTCCTATATTAAATATATTGTTATCTCTTAGTCTTTCTTCAAGTTCATTTATTGTAAACCTCTCTTTTTTTAATACTTTTTGATCTATTTTCCCCCTAAATATTAATATAGAAGGTTTTCCACATATTATTTCTCTTGCTTTTGTGCTTTTTATATTTAGCATTGAAATTGCTAAATGCATTACTAATAAGCCTAGTATTGCTACAATTCCATTTGATATCGGTACTCCAGTTTCTGTCATTGGTATTGTTGCTAAGTCTGCTATCATTATTGAAATTGCAAGTTCAAATGGTTGCATCTGACCAATTTCACGTTTTCCCATTAATCTCATAACTATTAATACTAGTATGTATAAAACTATTGCTCTAAAAAATGTTATTAACATTTTGTTTCCTCCTAATTATTTTTTTCATTTTTATTTTTTGCATTTTTTAGTTATTTATACTTTATATAAAAAAAAGGAACACTTTTTCAAGTATTCCTTTTTACATAGATTATACAATATTTATTCTTTTTTGTTTTCTTTTTCAAGTTGTTTCAAGCTCTTTTTAGGTGTTGGTAAATCTTCTGGCATAGTTCCTCCAGCCTCCTTAATTGCTTTTCTAACTATTTTTCCAATTTTTTTATGTGTATTACAAGCATCTTTTTCTGTTTGTACATTATCTTTTTTTATTTTTTCTTCAGTTTGAGATATTCTAAATAAATTTGCACTTAGTTCTGTACTTCCCATATTATCTAAAATGTCTTCTCTATATCTCAGACCTTTTCTTTTAGCAATATCATCAGCTGTCTCTCCATTATATAAGCCTTTATATCCGCTATTATGAAACCTATCAAAATTTTTAACTCCTGCTTTTTTAGCAGTCTGATTAAGTGAGTAATTTCCTTTCCTTGTTAAATTTCTTTGATAGAATCTTTTTTCATCTTCTGTTAACATACTATATTCATTTTCACTAATTTCTTGCTTTCTAGTTTGAACTGCAAAGTATGTTTGAGCAAGAGCAATTACTTTTTTCTACTATCGCCATTTTGTGCTATTAAATAACAAGCATAACGAGTTAATTTATAATCAATTTGTTCTCTATGAGCTCCTGAGCCGATTTGAACCATTTTATTGACATCAGTAAAATGGTCTCTTACACTAATATTGCTATTCTCACAAGAAATCCTTGCTTTATGAATTATTTTTTCAAAATTTTGCCAATTTGAATATTGCAAAATATACATAAGTTCTCTAGCATACC
Source organism: uncultured Clostridium sp. (assembly GCA_945919455.1). Classification (GTDB taxonomy): domain Bacteria; phylum Bacillota; class Clostridia; order TANB77; family CAG-508; genus CAG-269. Next base: position 13,816 of record CAMEJH010000037.1, read on the forward strand.
AAAATTCAACACCGTTTTCATCAATATGTTTAATATCTTCAAATGATTTATTATTATATATTTCTTTCAATAATATCATCTCCGTTTCTTAATATTTTATTTTTAACCATTTATCAGTGTATCTTTATGAGCACTATCTTCGAATATCCTTATCAATAGAATATAAAATCTTTTTTGATAAAAATTTAATTTTAAAAAATTATTGAAATAACTTTAATAATAATAACATATATAATTAAAAAATTCAAGGCACTCGTTAATTTTAGTGTGTTTATTTTTTGTATTTTTTAGTTATTTATACGATTTTTTGTATAATTATATTTTTGTTGTAAATAATATTCATATAACCTTGAAAAAAATGACGTTAATACGTTTAATAAAACGAATAAGGAGGTTTTTGATATGTCAAATACTCAAAGCAAAAGTGCTAATGGTACTTCTACAGTTTGGCAAATTGTTGGTAGATTAATTACAGCTGCTATAGTTT
>CAMEJH010000038.1 GCA_945919455.1 uncultured Clostridium sp.
AATCCTTAATGAAGATAATTAATGATAAACTTTAACATTCCTACTTATCCCAAAATTATAAAAAGCCTACAACATTCCTTGTAGACTTTATTTTTATTTTATAATTTTATTCTTCATCACATCCACTGCAATGTGAGCAATGTCCACTACATTCATCATCATCTTCAACAAATTCATATATATCTTCTTGAATGTATGATACATTTTTTTCAAGTTCTGCAACTCTTTTTTCTAGTTGCTCAATCTTTTCTAATAACTCTTTTTCTGACATATTTCTCCCCCTTCAAAAAAATGGAACCGACCCCAATTTTCGCAAAAACAGAACCGACCCCAAATTACGTTTTTTTATACTCTTTCCATATATTCACATGTACGTGTATCAATTCTTACAATATCTCCAATATTTATAAACATAGGAACTTGTAATTCTAATCCTGTTTCTAATGTTGCAGGTTTTCCTGATGTTGTTGTTGTGTTTCCAGCAAATCCTGGTTCTGTATATGTTACTTCTAACTCTACAAATATTGGTGGTTCAACTGCAAATACTTTTCCTTTGAAAGAAAGTATTGTTACTTCCATGTTTTCTTTTAAATATTTTAAGCAATCTCCAATATCATCTTTATTTAATGGCATTTGATCATATGTGTCATTATCCATAAAATAATATAAATCTCCATCATTATATAAATATTGCATTGTTTTCTTTTCTATTTCTGCTCCTGGATATTTATCTGATGGGTTAAATGTTTTTTCTAAAACTGCCCCTGTTATTACATTTTTTAATTTTGTTCTAACAAATGCTGCTCCTTTTCCTGGTTTTACGTGTTGGAATTCTACAACTCTATAAACTCCTCCATCCATTTCAAATGTTGTTCCATTTCTAAAATCTCCTGCCATGTATACTCCTGCCATGTTAAATTCTCCTTTCAATTTTCTTTACATAATTTAAACTCTTTTTCCATTTTACACCAAATTCATTCAAAAATCAATACTTTAACTTAATTTTTACAATTATAGTCTTCTATAGCCTTCCTTACAGTAAATTTAAAAATCATCATCCATAAGAAAGTCTATCAAATTTATGTGTTTTATGCCATTATATTCATATGTTAATTTATCTAATGTAATTACATATTTAGGATAATTGTCTCTTATACTATCAAAAGCACTAAATTCTCTATTTTTGGTTTCTTCATTTGGAATACTGAATGCCACTTGTATATATTTTTTCTTTTCTGGCTTTGTAGCTACAAAGTCAATTTCACCTTTTTTTGTCTTTCCTGTATAAACATCATATCCCTTAATTAATAATTCATTATACACTACATTTTCTAAAGCATATGATTTGTCCATTTCAGTTTTATTATTTTTTATTTGAGCTATGCCTAAATCTGTTACATAGTATTTGTTTAAAGTTTTTAAAACTGCTTTACCATGTACATCATATCTATAGACTTTTCTTATTAAAAGAGCTTTACAAAGAGCTTCTAAATAAGAATATATTGTTAATGTTGATACTTCTCTTCCTTCGTTTTTTAAAAAGTTCATAATATTTTCTGCTGAAAATTCTCTCCCTACTGTATCTATAATATATTGTAATATTAGATTAAATAATGATATATCTCTAATTTTCATTCTCTCTACAACATCTCTTAAAATAATAGAATCGAATACTCCATATAAATAATTTTTTATTGCCTCTTCATTCTTAAATTCAAATCTATTTGGTAAACTTCCCCATCTCATATAATCTTCAAATATTTCATCTGTTGATTTTTCTTTTCCCAATAGTTTTAATACTTCTTTATAAGAAAGAGGATTTATCCTGAAACTTACATATCTACCTGAAAGTACTGTTGAAAGCTCATCTGATAATAGTCTACTGTTTGAGCCCGTTATAAATATGCTTACTTTTTGTGAAGCTCTTAATGAGTTTATTACTTTTTCAAAGTTATTTACATTTTGTATTTCATCAAAAAATAAATAATACATTTTTTGATCTTTAATCTTTTCCTTTACATATTTATTTAATTCTTTATAATCTGTTAATTTTTCGAACTCTATAAATTCAAAATTTATATATATAATATGTTCTTGATCCACATTTCTTTCTTTTAGTTCATCCATTATTTGTTTTAATATTACAGACTTTCCACATCTACGAATTCCAACTAAAATTTTAATTAAATCACTATCATAAAAATCCCTGATTTTACTTAAATATATCTCTCTTTTTAACATATTCATCACCTATTCTTATTATAGTCCTTATGCTTAACTTTGTCAAGTTATTTTTATATGTAAAAATAACTTTTAATTTTATTCTTTTATTTTTATATATTAAAATTTAATATTTTAGTTAGAATTATTCAAGTAGTAAAATTCTTACTTAATAATCACATATTTTTTAGGTGATTTTGTAAGTGCTTCGCATCCACCTTTAGTAATTAGAACTGTATCTTCTATTCTAACACCAAACTGTCCTGTTACATATATTCCTGGCTCATTTGTTACTACCATATTTTCTTTTAAAACACTCTCAGAATTTATTCCTAATACTGGTGCTTCGTGTATATCTAGACCTACTCCATGACCTAATGCATGAATTAAATCATAATTATGTAGTCTAAAATCATTATATACCATTTTCGCTATTTGTTTAGTATTTGAATTTTCTCTCAAATCTCTTAAAACTTGTTCCTGATTTTTTAGCACTAATTCATATATTGGTTTTACATGTGATGGTACTTCACCTACAAAAAATGTTCTTGTCATATCTGAACAATATCCATTTACTCTACATCCCATATCTATTGTAATTATATCTACATCTTGAATTTGTCTATCTGTTGGTACTGCATGTGGCTTAGAGGAATTTTCTCCTGACGCCACTATAGTTTCAAATGAAGTTCCTTCTGCATGTTTATAATAATAGTCATCTATTTCTCTTGCTATTTGTTTTTCTGTCATTCCTGGTTTTATATAATTTAATATATATGTGTAACAATCATCTGTAATTTGACATGCTTTTTTTATATTTTCTAATTCTTCTTCATCTTTTATTTGTCTTTGCTTTTCAATCATATTTTCTGTTTCAACTAAATTGTTAATTTTATATTTATGCATATATTCTTTATATTTTCCATATGTTACATAGTTTTCCTCAAACCCAACATTTTCGCAAAACATAAAGAAATTTTCATAATCTTCTAGTGAAAGTCCTCTTATATCATATACAACTATTTCATCAAATAAAGTTAATGTATTATGAACATCTTCTATATATCTTCCATCTGTAAGAAATATATTTTCTTTTCTTGTTACTAATAAAATTCCTTCTGCTTGAATATTTGTTAAATATCTTATATTTACAGGATTTGATATTATCATTCCTTGTAAATTTAAACTTAACATTTTATTTCTAAGCCATTGCATTTTTTTGTTCATCAGATTCTCCCCTATCCTTGATACATTCCTAATGTAAATATTTTCATTAATACAATCATTAGTATATCTACTGGTATGAATATACTTATAAAAGAAGCTATTACTATAAATGGCCCAAATGGTATATATTCATCAGACTTCTTTATTTTTCCTACTATTAGTATTATTCCTACTATTGCACCTATTAAGAATGATATCATTGCAATAATTATAATACTAGTAAGCCCAAAGTATAACCCAAGTGCTCCCATTAATTTTACATCGCCAAGCCCCATTGCTTCTTTGCCATAAATTAATGCTCCTATAGCTGTAATAGCTAAAAATATCCCTCCGCCTACAATCATTCCAAGTAGCATATCTATTGTTATTGCAACATTAGATGTTCCATATAAAAATGCTATTACAATACCTATTTCAAACATTGTTAAATTTAATCTATTTGGTATAATTTGCAGTCTATAATCAATTACAAAGGCAGATATTAACATAGGTGTTAAAATAGTATATTTAATTAAGTTTAAATTTTCGATTAAATTATCCTGTATTCCATATCTATAGACTAAACATATATATATTACTGCTGTTAATAACATTAATATATAATTAGGTTTAAAATTAAATTTATATTCATTTATTATTTCTCTGGTAAAAACTTTTTTATATTCTGGTAATCTTTTATTCATCCAGTCTATAAATTGTCCAACAACTAGTCCCAGTATTGCAGCTACTAGATAAAATCCTATATGTGTATCATTTATGTACATTTTCTTTTTTGTATGGCTCAGCCATACACCCCTTCCTTTGTTTATATTTATTTTTTATCGCATTTTCTATAGGTCTTTTTAGCATTGTTATCCAAATATCTTTTTCTGCAATTGGCTCTACTAATATTGTGAACATTTTACATCTGTTTCCACCAATAACATCTGTAAATATTTGATCTCCTACTACTCCTATATTTTCTGGTTTTTCTTTTATTTTTTCTTGAACTTTCTTAAATCCAGATTTAAATGGTTTTTTTGCAAAATAACTATATTCTATGTTTAGTTTCTCTGCTACATTTTTTACTTTTTCCTTTTTATTAGAATTTGATAATATATAAAGTTTTATTCCCTTTTCTTTTAACTTTTCAGCCCATTTTATTGTTTCTTCATCTAAATTTTTGTTATAATCTATAAGTGTATTATCAACATCTAAAATCAATGCTTTAAGTTTATTTTTCCTTAGAAAATCTATTTTTATTTCTCGAACATTATTAAAATGTGCATTTGGATATAATATCATGTAAACCTCCCGATTTATCTATATATTAACAATCTCTTTCTATTTTGTCAATATATTAGCCCTCAAGTTGCGTATAAATTTTATAGTCTCTCATTATTTTTCTAACATATGTGTTAGTTTCTTTATATGGTATATTCTCTATATCTGAGCCATCAGATTTTATAGTACCATTTTTTATCCATTTGTCAACATTTCCGCTTCCTGCATTATATGCTGCAAGTGCAACTTCTATACAATTATATTTTTCTAATAAATTTGATATATATTTTGTGCCTATATTTATATTAGTATCTGGATCTAATATATTTTCCTCTGTAAGTTCTATTCCACTTTTATAGGCAATTTCTTCTGCCGTCGAATACATTAATTGCATTAATCCTTTTGCATTTTTATTTGATATTGCATTAGCATCAAAATTACTTTCTGCTTTTATTAATGCATATATTAAATCTTCTTCTACTCCATATTCTTGTGAATATTTACTTACATATTCAGAATATTCTTTTTTGTACATTGTTTTTATCATTTGTTTATTGATACCTATTACTGCAAATACTAATATTACTATTATTAATATTATTGATAGCAGTTTTTTAGTATTTTTTCTTGTTTTTTTGCTCAATATTCTCTCTCCTTTTCAAAAATCGCCCAAGGCAAGGGAAAAAAGAAACCCGGAATGAATTTGTCCTATTTACAGTCATACCAATTTGTTGCTTCTGATACTTCTGCTATTAGTGGTACATTCAATTTTATAGCACTCTCCATACATTTTTTTAGCAAATCTTTTACTTCATCTACTTCATCTAATGTAGCCTCAATCATCATTTCATCATGTACTTGAAGTACAATTTTAGATTTCATATTTCTATTTTTTAATTCTTTTAAAACATTTATCATAGCAATTTTCATTATATCTGCAGCAGTTCCTTGAATTGGTGTATTCATTGCTGCTCTTTGTCCAAATTGCCTTACCATATAATTATTAGATTTTAATTCTGGTATATACCTTCTTCTCTTAAATAAAGTTTCTACATATCCTGTCTCTTTAGCTTTTTCTACAACATCATTCATAAACTCTTTTATTCCTGAATATTGTTCTAAGTATTGATCTATATATTGTTTAGCTTTTTTTCTTGAAATTCCTAATTGTTCGCCTAATCCAAAATCGCTTATTCCATATACTATCCCAAAATTAACTGCTTTAGCACTACTTCTTTGTTCTTTAGTAACTTCATCTATTGGAATATTAAATACTTTTGAAGCAGCTTGTTTATGGATATCTTCTCCATTTATAAATGCTTGTACCATATGCTCATCATTTGATATATGTGCTAATACTCTTAGCTCTATTTGTGAATAATCTGCATCTATATACAAACAACCCTCTGCTGGTTTAAATACTTTTCTTAATTGTTTTCCTAACTCAAATCTTGTTGGTATGTTTTGAAGATTTGGTTCTGTTGAACTTATTCTTCCTGTTGCAGTTATTGTTTGGTGGAAGAATGAATGGATTCTTTTTGTTTTTGGATTTATATATGGTTTCATTCCTTCTACATATGTTGAATTTAATTTCATTAATTGCCTATATTCTAGTAATTTTTCAATTACAGGGTGTTCATCTTTTAACTTTTCTAAAACATCTACATCTGTTGAATATCCACTTTTTGTTTTCTTTACAGTTGGTAATCTTAATTTTTCAAATAGAATTTCTCCTAACTGTTTTGTTGAATTTATATTAAACTCTTCTCCACATAATTCATATATTTCTTGTGTCAATATTTCTAATCTGTCTTTTAGTTCTTGTCCATAATCATCTAGCTCATTAACATCTATATTCATGCCATTCCATTGCATTTCTGCTAATACTTCTACTGTTGGCATATCTATATTTTTAAATAATTCTATTGCATCTATTTCTTCAAGTTTTTTCATAGTTATTTCTGAAAGTTTAAATATTTCTTCCGCATATAGACAATTTATTATTTTTTTATTATTATCTTGTTTCTCTTCTTGCATATCAAATAATGATGTTTGTTCTGATTCTTCTTTTACACCTTGTGCTTGTAAAAGCTCGCTATTTTCTATTTCCAAATAATCTCTTACTATAACATCCATTGTATATTTACTTGTTGGATTTAGTATATATGCTGCAACTTTTGCATCATAAACTATATTTTTCATAGTAATTCCAATTTGTTTTAATAATATATAATCTTCTGCTAAATCATATCCATATTTTTCAATTTGTTCATCTTCAAATATTTGCTTCAACTTTGCTATAAATCCATCATGCGCAGTTATATAATATATTTTATTATCGTTGTAAATACTTATTCCTGTTATGGCTTTTTTTATAATTTTTTCTTCTGATAGGTCTTCTTCTAATTCTAAATAGTAATATATTTTTCCATTTAAGTTTGGAATTTCTGTTGTTTCAACAATATCTAGTTTTTCTTTTGCTAAATCTTCGCCATCTGTAGAAACACTTGCACCATCTCTTAATTTGAATCTTTCTATATATCTGTTAAACCTTAATTCTTCAAATATTTCTAATACTTTTTGCTTGTCCCATTCTTCTAACTTAATGTCTTCTAATGTATCATCTACAGGTACTTGTGTATTTATTTCTCCCAATTTTCTTGATAGCTCTGCCATCTCTTTATTGTTTACTATATTTTCTCTTTGCTTTCCTTTTAAGTCATCTTCACCAGCTTCAATCTTTTCATATAGTTCTTTTACTGTATGATATTTTTGAATTAGTGATATAGCAGTTTTAGGTCCTATTCCTGGAACTCCTGGTATATTGTCAGAAGTGTCTCCTTGTAACGCTTTTACTTCTATTAATTGTTCTGGCTCTAAACCATATTCTTCTAGAACTTTTGCTCTATCATAATTTTCTGTTTCTGTTTTTCCTGCTTTTGTTCTAGGAATTCTTATTGTTATATGATCACTTGCAAGCTGAAATGTATCTCTATCTCCTGAAAGAATTGTTACATCTAACCCTTGTTTTTCACCATATTTTGCAAGTGTTCCTAAAATGTCATCTCCTTCATATCCTTGTTTTTCTATTATATCTATATTCATTGCTCTTAGAATCTCTTTTATAATTGGCATTTGCTCAGCAAGTTCATCTGGCATTCCATGTCGGTTTGCTTTATATCCTTCATACATTTCATGTCTTGCTGTTGGACCTTTTAAATCAAATGCTACTGCAATATATTGTGGTTCTATGTCTTCCAATATTTTAAATAATATTGCTAAAAATCCATATATTGCATTTGTGTATTTTCCATCTTTTGTTGTTAGCATTTTACTTCCCATTATTCCATAAAATGCTCTATTCATTATTGAATTACCATCTATTAAAACTAATTTTTCCACTTAATTTTTCTCCTTTTTAAAATAACTGCTTATCTATAAGTATCTTTATCTGTTTCCCCTTCCATTTGTTTTTGTTGCGAAATTAATTGTTTTAGCTCTTTAGAAGCTTCATCAGCTTGTTCCACACTTACACTCTTATAAGTCGCCCTTCCTATATCCTCTCCTGTAATAGAGTACTGTATATCTTTTTCTTCTTTTGCAGTATCGTAAGGAAAACGATTTTTTATTTCTTCATAAGTAACTCCATATAAACGTTTTAATGCACTATTAGCCATGAATATATTACTTTGGTTTATGTCTGTTAAATCATTTGTATGATGTCTTTCTTTCGCAAACTGAATTAACGCATACATTAATCCAACAGATTTCATAAAACTATTTGGTTTTCTTATGACATAATCTATTAAATTTTCTTCTTTTAGCAAATCTAACTGTGCCTTTGTTCTTTGAGCATCATATCCCAAAATTGCTGGAAAACTTTTTATCATTCCAAATGCTGTTTTTTCATCAATTTCATCATAAAAGGTTAAAACATCAATCTTTTCATCTAAAGTTTGAATATCTCGATTTATTATTGTTGGATATACAAAAATTATATGTCTTATATCTTGTTCAGAAAAATTTACTGTTCCATTGTCTAAATCATTTTTACTCCTAAAATATTGTTTAATTCTTTGAACCCTATCAATTGTTGCCTCTTCTGTCATTACTGATGTTCTAATTTTTTTACTGTTTTTCTCTTCTTGCAATTTTGATTGTCTTATTTTCATAACAATTTGTCTATCTTGTTCTTCTTCTGAAAGTAGCAAAAATTCCGCATTAGATACTACTTGATATTCTGCAACTTCTTCTCTCATATTTTGGGCTTGCTTTCTTTTTTCTAAAGATACTCCACGATTTTTTCTTTTTGCCTCTTCATATTTTTTTAATCCTTCTTCATCTCCAGATTTTAAATAATAATTTTTTATTACTTTTTCAACTGTACTGCGAGATGTTTTTAATTCATTTTCAATCGTATCAAATGTAATTTCTCCAGAAAATATCTGCGGTAGATAATGCTCTATTATTGTTTTTTCAAATTCTAATTCTTTTTGATGATATATTCCAATTCTACTTTGTCCAATTTTTCCTTTGTATGGATTTCTTTTTCCAATATTATGCATTAAAGATTCATTATATTTTTTTAATTCTTCTGGTCTATCAGCTAATATAATTAAAACAGCCCTTTTAACAGTACCAGTATCTTTAATTTGACTCTCGTTTACCTTAATAGCTTCTTCATTTATTAAATCCATAGTTTCTCTATTATTTAATTCCCCAGATAATATTTTATCAATATTTTTCCTTACAATATCAATATGAAAATCAGAAATTTTTCCACCTTTATATATTGGTTCTTTCCTATCAATAGGAATTATTTTTACCAAGCCTAGTTCTTCAGCAATTCTTTTTTCTTCGTTAGATAAATTACCTTCAATAGTACCTTTATATATTAATCTAATTCTAATAAGATATCTTCCTATTTGCCAGTCCTTATCTAGATTATTTAAAGCAATAATTTCATCAATGTTAATTCCCTCTAAATTAATATCTTTTAATGCTATAAAATACCTTTTTCCATCTTTTGTTCCTTTTGTTGGTATACTACTAATATCAATTCCATTATTTTTTAGAATTGTGCCTATTCTTATTAATTCACTCTTCCAATTTAAATTTTCGTCCATTTATCATACCTCATTTTATTCTCTTACTTTAATTTTTAATTACATTATATTCTTCTATTTTAGAAGTCATATCATTTTTATATGTTAAGATATTGATAGTTTCAATAAATCCTTTTTTCTTTTAGCTGTTTATTTGTAAATAAAATCCATAAAATAGATAAAATTATTATTGTTCCTACATAATAGTAGTCAAATGTATATGATTCAAATAAAAACATATATACACTGTTTGCAATTTCAGTTATTGCAGATATTCCTATTATGTTTTTTATCATATCTGATTTTTGCCACATTATTGTTGCAAATAGCCATACCAAATACCATTGTTGGCAATTTGTTAATACCAATATAGCTAAAACTAATGAAAGATTATATTTTCTCATAGTCTTATATAGTTTTATATCTTTTTCTGTAATTAAATCAATGCAGAATTTTATATAATATATAAAAAATACATATATTATAATAGTTCTAATTACAATCATTGTTTGTTCATTTTTTTGCAATAGCACTGAATATATCGATTTTGCATATCTATTCATTTGTGTAAACATGCCTAAAATCACTTGTAAATCTTTAAAATATAAAATATATTCTAGTGCAAATATTACTAAAAATAATATTCCAAATTGTATACATTTTAAAAATCTAATTTCTATTCTCTTTTCATTTCTAAAATAATACAATATTATAATTGGTAATAATAATATAGTAAAATATTTTATTCCTGTTGATAATGCTAAAAATAGTATACTTATATAAATGTTTTTCTTTTTAGTTACAAAATACAATGCTAATAATACAAAAAATACTAATATTGTATCATTGTGTACATTTCCTATACATTCTAACAGAATAAATGGATTTAATCCATATATTATAGAAAATTGCTTTTTTCCACTGATTTTATATATCAAATAACAATTCGCCATATGTATTACTAAATTTAACACTTTAAATATTATTAAACATAAATCTATATTTTTCATAGAAATTAATGTACATGTTCTAAAAATTAGTTGCGCTATTGGACCATATACTACTGTTGTGTCAGCCCAAAAATTACTTACTCCTTTTTCTAAAATTTCATCATCTATGTTTTGTTCATTTTGATTATAATATTCTTCCATTGTTACATAATATGGATTCTGATTATACTTTGAGTCTAATTCTCCAACTCCCATATAATAAAATATATCTGATGAAGTCCAAGGTAGCATTATTAGAAATATACCTCCTATAACTGCTACATATTTTAGTATATCTTTTATGTTATTAAACGTATCTTCTCTTTTTATTATTTTTAAGTATACATACATCATCGCAATAAATAATACTAGGTATAATATTGTTGATATTGTTTTATTTATGTTTTCGTTTATAAAAAAATTATAATATGTGTCAAATCCTAATACAGTCTTATATTGTATTAAATATATTATTGATGGAAATATCAATAATATACTTAGTATAATAAATATTTTTTTCATTTATCAACTTCTTCTTTCATACTATTTTTTATATATTAATTATTTTATCACAAATATTTATTAATGAAAAGAAAATATATAAAAGAAGTTAACTTATTTCTAAATTAACTTCTATACTTTATTTTTATAGTTATTTCAAAAACAAACACATATATGCCATTAACTTAACCCCTTCATCTGATAACTTATCTGACTTTAATGAATATGGAGAGTTTATTGGATATCCTAAACCTGGCTCAGCATATTTTTCTAATTTTTCTACAAATTCTTTTGGAATTTTTTCTTGAGCTTCTTTGGGCAATATGGTGTACATTCCGTAAGCTTCACTTATTCCTATAATTTCTTCTCTGCTTAATTCCATTACTTTTATCTCCCTTCTTTTAAATTCTGATTAGTAATATTAGGTATTTCAGAATTATTATCAACATTTTGACTATTAGCATTTTGTTGATTAGATCCAACTTTAGCTACCTCTTCTCCTTTAATACCTCTAGCAGCAACTTGTTCACCTATATTTGCAACAACTTTATCTACAGTATCTGGCATTGATTGTGATACAGTTTCTAAACTACAAGACTCTTGATTGTTCATTAATTGTCCTAAAGCATTTAAAAATTCATTTGGTTGATTATATGCATAATCCATAATATCTAAAATGTGACCATTTTCATAATCATATCTATTACTTTCTGTTCTTTTGTGGAATACTCTATATAGTATTCCCAATTTTACTGCTCTATCTCTTCCATATACTTTTAATGTTTCGGCTAATCTTTTTCTGTCTTCAGCTGTATTAACTCTCCCTATAAATGTCGCATTATCAGGTTGTCCTAATGGTTCAAAAATTAAAACATTATTAATTTCCATAACAACATACTCAGTAGTTCCCTTAGCAAAAGTTTTACTACCTCCATCAGATTCTACAAATGGATGAATTTTTCCTTCATATAATTGTAATCTTTCTATAAGTTGTCTTGTTAATTCATATATTTTTTCATTTTCGATTTGCATTTCTTCTTCTGATATAGAATTAAATTTACTGTTCCTTCTATATACTTTTCTTAAAATTATTTCTTGTTCTGGTGGTAATATTTTTCCATTAGTAAAAGTAAAACCTATTTCTTCTTGCGCTTTTCTTAAGGCTTTTACCGCTCCATCATTTTTATTTCCAAATGGCATTTTATTTTTCTCCTCTCTCTTGATACTTTTGGCTAATTCTTAATAGTTCATTTGTTAATTCTTCTTCTTTCTTTGGCATTGGGTATCTTCTTAAAAGCTCTTTTTTTAATTCATATGAATAATCTCTCGATTTTTCACCTTGTCCTAATATTAAACTTCCAAAATTGTTTGCAAACCCTTTGTTAGAAATTCCAATTGTTGTATTTATTCTTTCTGGATTTATCGTTATATTTTGTTCTTCAAAAAACTTTAATCTTGCATATAATGTTTTGGGATCCATAAATAAGATTTTTCCACATTCTCTGAATGCCTTTTTTTCACAATTTACCGCTGATAATATTTTTGTTTGTAATTTTAATCTTTCTAATGATTGATTATACACTGAATTACTATAATTTTGAAATGTTTCTTCTAATCGTTCAATTTCTGGTAATTGCAAACCTATTTCTTTAGTCAAAAATTCTATTACAGCACTTTTTTGTTCATCTGGATTATTTGCTTTTTCTTGATTTTTTCTATAAGTACTTACTAGTTGGCTAAACTCCTTGTCATTAAAAGCTTTAATTTTATTTGTATTTTTGCCTTTATCAGTAAATTCAATTGTTGTCTCTTCAGCATCTATGTTAACTCCAGCTTTTAATAATTCTGTAATTATTCTCTCTTTTTTCTTTTCATCTTTAATTTTTAGTGCAGACATTATTATTGGCGTGTATTTTACTTCTTTTACTTTTATACCATCATTATAAAATTGTCTTGCATTATATCCTACATAATTAATATCTGAACCTGCTTGAATTAACATTAAAGCTATCTCTTCATTTATGTCTTCTTCATGTAAAAGATCATATAACATTCTTCCAGAACGAGAAACTGTACTTTTTCCATGTTCTTCTGTATATTTTTTTTCAAGATTAACTAATTGAGTTATAAAATTAATATAATTACTATCAAATGTTTTAGGTAAGTTTTTTATATTAAATAAATCTTCTTTATTTATCTGATTCCAATATTTTTCTATGAATTCCGTATCTCCTTTTTGATATACTTCTTTTAATATCTTGTCCTTTATTTCACCAGATACATCACTCCAATGCTTTTCAACAAATTCCGTGTCTCCTTTTTCATATGCTTCTTTTACTAGTTTTTGTCTACATCCGTATTTTAGATATTTCCAATGCTTTTCAATAAATTCCATATCTCCTTTTTCATATGCTTCTTCTACTAGTTTTTCTTGGATTGCATAGTACAACAACCCCCAATGTTTTTCAACTAATTCCATGTCTCCTTTTTCATATGCTTCATTTAATATCTTTGTTCGGATCATATAGTCCAAATATTCCAAATGCTTTTCAACAAATTCCATATTTCCTTTTTTATATTCTTCTCTTACTATATCTTCTAGGATTTCAACGTCCAAATATTCCCAATATTTTTCAACAAATTCCATGTCTCCTTTTTCATATGCTTCTTTTACTAGTTTTTCTCGGATTACATAGTACAAATATTTCCAATGATTTTCAATAAATTCCATGTCTCCTTTTTTATATGCTTCTTTTAATATCTTTTCTAGGATTTCAACGTCCAAATATTCCCAATATTTTTCAACAAATTCCATGTCT
>CAMEJH010000039.1 GCA_945919455.1 uncultured Clostridium sp.
AACGATAAAGATTATTCAAAGTTTGAACTTAAAACATTACTTAAAAGGGAACATATATTACAAGAATGCTATGATGATTGGCTATCTAATGATGGTAGCTTAAGAGAGGCTTTAGAATTTTCAATAGATGATACGATAGACCTTATTAGAGATAATGAGGTCAAAAAAGAACGAAATAAAGATGCAAGATAAAGAAAAAGGAGGTGCAAAATTATGCCTAAATTTGTACCAAAAGAAGTTGTAAAACAAGCAAAAGAAATTGATTTACTAACTTATTTTATGAACAATAATCCATCAGAACTTGTAAGAAAAGGTACTAATACATACTCCTTAAAAAGTCATGATAGTGTCATTATAAGTAATGGATTATGGCATAGATTTTCAACACATCAAGCAGGAAAGTCAGCAGTTGATTATCTTATTAAAGTAGAAAATATGTCATTGCAAGAGGCAGTTTCAAGTGTATTAAATAGAAATATAGATACATATATTAGACCTCAATATAGTAATGAAAACGCACCTAAAACAATAGTAATTCCAGAAAAAGCGAGTACCAATAAACAAGTTATAGAGTATCTAAAAAACAGAGGAATTGACGAAGAAATAATAAATGATTGCATAAATAAAAAGATTATTTATCAAGAAAATAAAACCAATAATGCAGTATTTTTAGGGTACGATAATGATAACAATATTAAATATGCAGGGTGCAGAAGTACAAATGAAAAAAGAATAATGAGAGATGCAAAGGGGAGTTCAAAAGAGTATTCTTTTAGAATGTTAGGAGCAGAAGAATGTAATTCATTACATATATTTGAAAGCAGTATAGATTTATTATCTTATGCAACATTATTAAAAAATAAGGGATATGATTATACAAATCAAAATCTTTTATCACTTGCAGGAGTGTACCAACCAAGTTCTAATATAGAACAAAGTAAAGTACCAATAGCAGTACAAAACTTTTTAAATAAAAACACAAATATAAAAGATATTGTATTACATTTTGATAATGATATAGCAGGAAGAAATGCAACAAAAGCAATGATATATGCACTTGATAAGTACAATGTTTATGATATTCCTGCTCCTTATGGTAAAGACATAAATGATTACTTATGTTACAGCATAGGGTTAAAAAATAGGCAAGAAATTGACAGATATAAAATGAAAAAAGAACAAAATAGAGTACCAATATAGGTACATTTAAAAATGTAAAAAAAGGATTTCTTGTCCTAGCAAGCACTGAATTTGTTCACACGAAAATATCGTGTTTCAAAATTCTATTCTATGGGGAAACCCCAATCCCCATTTTTAAATGAGCAAAACAGGAGGGAGAGATTTGAGAAAAAGATATATAAGAAAAGATATAATGCTTAATGAATTAGAGAATGAAAAGTTAATTGCAGATTGTCAAAGATGTAATCTTTCTTATGGAGAATATTTTAGAAGATTGTTAATGAATGAAAATATAAAAGAAAAGCCTGGCAAAGAATTTTATGTGATAATGAAACAGCTTTCTAAAATAGGAGTTAATCTTAATCAAATAGCAAAGAAAGCAAATCAAACAGATAAAATAGATAAAGATTATTATAAGAGTGAAGCAAATAATTGGCACAAATTTGCAGAAGAAGTAAAAAGTAAATTTTTGTAGGAGGTGGTAATTTGGCAGTAACAAAAATATGGAAAGTTGTTAAAAGAATGGATCATGTTATAAGTTATGCTAAAGATGAAAATAAAACGAAAATTGAATTTAATCAGAAATATGAAATGTTAGTAGATGACTTGCAAAATGTAATTGATTATGCAAGAAATTCAGATAAAACAGAAAAAGAATATTTTGTTACAGGAATAAATTGTGATTCAGATTCAGCTTATGAAGAAATGCAAGATACAAAAAGATATTATAATAAAAAAGATAAAATTTTAGCATTTCACGCATATCAATCTTTTGCAGAGGGAGAGGTTACTCCAGAATTAGCACATCAGATTGGTGTGCAACTTGCAAATGAAATGTGGGGAGATAGATTTCAAGTAGTAGTTACAACTCATCTTAATACTAATCATATACATAATCACATAGTGCTTAATTCTGTTTCTTTTGAAGATGGTTTGAAATATTATGATAATCATACTAATTATGCAAAAATGAGGCATATATCAGATGAACTTTGTAAGGAATATGGATTAAGTGTAATAGAAGAAAAAGCAACAAAGAAAAAAATGAACTATGATAATTTTTATAAGAAATCTTTATATACTGACAACTATTCTAATAATGCAAAACGAGATTTAGATTTAGCAATTAGACAAGCATATTCTTATGATGACTTTTTATACTTAATGAAAAAATTAGATTATGAAATTATTTTTAGATCTAATAAAATTAGTATAAGAAAAGAACCTTATAAAAGAAATATTAGAATAGAAAGAAGATATGGAGAAAATTATTCAATAGAAAATATAAAAAGAAGAATAATAGAAGAACAAGCAGTTCGAGTTCCGTTTATAGAAAATGTTTATAATTATAGAAAAGTTAATTATCCTTTTGCTAAAAGGCACAAAAGAGCCAAAGCGAAAGGATTTATTGCTTTATATTATCATTATTGTTATTTGCTAAAAGTTTTTCCAGATAATGTACCACAACAAAGATTACCACCAAGTATAAGAGCAGATGTTTCAAGAATGGAACAATTATCTGAAGAAGCAAGATTTTTAGCAACACATAAAATAAAAACATTTGAAGAATTAAGTAATTATGAAGATGATATAAATTTTAAAATAAAAGAAATATTAGACCAAAGAGAAAGACTTTGGGCAAAAAGAAAGTTATCAAAAGATGAAAATGAAATGCACGAATATGCAGAGCAGATTTCATCTTTAAATGATAAATTAGTTAAATTAAGAAAGAGGGTGGAATTATGTGAAGATATTAAAACAAGAGTACCGAAGATAGATAATAATTTATCTGAATTAGATACACAAGAAGAAATGGAAAAAGAAACAAAAGAGAGAAAAAAAGAGAAAAGAAAAAAAGGAAAGGAGTAAATGATATATGAGTGTTAATGGAGATGTATCAGAACAAGTAGTAAGATTAAGTTTAGAGGGATTTGAAATTTTAGCAAGATTAACTGGTAGTGGAGCAAAGAATGTTGCTGCAATGATTTATACTATTATGAAAGATAAAAAACAAACAAAAGGAAAAATTAGACTTAATAATATGTTAAAAACAGGAAAGCCTTTAAAAATATTTACAGTAAGCAGAGAAGATTTAAAAACATTTGCAAGAGAGGCAAAAAATTATGGTATTTCATATTGTGCTTTAATCAATAGAAATAATAAAGACATTGATGGAATGGTAGATGTTATGGTTAAAGATGAAGATGCTTCAAGAATAAATAGAATTGTAGAAAGATTTAAACTAACAACAACAGATACGGCGAAAATGGATACTGTTATTACAAAATCTATTGAAGATAGAGAGGCAGAAAAAAGAGAAAAGAGTATTCCAGAAAAATCAAAGGAACAACAACTAGAAGATTTACTTGCTAAAAAGCCTATGCAGACAGAAGAAACCTCAAAAGTAAATTTCAATATGGCAAAGACGGAAAAAGACCCTCTGTCAGAGCCTTCCTCAACGACTTCCAAAATGCAAGAAGGGGTATCTAAAGGAGCAAAGAAACCATCTGTAAAGAAAGAACTTGCAGAACTTAAAGTTGAAGCAAAGAGATTAGATGAACAAAAATCTAAAGAAAAGGTTAAAGTAAATATAGCACCTGTTCAAAATAATAAAAAAGCAAAAGCGAAATCAAGTAGATAAGGAGGAATGTTAAATGGAAGAAATGAGAACAATTAATTTAGATAAATATGATTATCGACTAATATTAAATGCATTAAATGAATTTAGAAATATAAAAATACAAGAAAATGTTGATATAGAAATCATAGATAAGTTAATGTCAAAATTGTTAAAAGCCCCTGTAAATAAAAAGATGTTATCTTTAAATAGAACTGCAAAGGGAAAATTTACAAGCAATGAAGCAAGATGAAAAAAGAATTATGAGAGTGTTGTATGTAATAGGAATTATTCCAATTATTTGGATTGCTCTCCTTTTAGCTCCTTATACTAAAGGTGGACTTATAGAAATAATAAAAAATGGTAGTGTAGCATTAAATCAGCCATTTAAAATAGTTATTGTAGAGAATAGTATTAGAACTATTCTTATTTTTTTGATTATTTATATATTTTCAATCTTATTATATGAATCAACTAGAAAGAATTATAGGAGGAGAGAAGAAAATGGTTCAGCCAAGTGGGGCGAGGCAAAGGAATTAAATAAAAAATACAAACAACCTAATAATTATAATAAGTTGCTTACTAAAAATGTTTCTGTTGGATTAAATGGAAGAAAGCATAGAAGAAATGTTAATGTATTAGTTATTGGTGGTTCTGGTGCAGGAAAGACATTTAGTTATTGTAAGCCAAATGTAATGCAATGTGCAACCTCGTATGTTATACTTGATCCAAAAGGAGAAATTGTAAGAGATACAGGTTATTTATTAGAAAAAGAACGGATATGAAATTAAAGTATTAGACTTAATAAATATGGAGAAATCGCATTGCTATAATCCGTTTGTATATATAAAAACAGATAATGATGTTCAAAAATTAGTAACAAACCTTTTTAAATCAACAACACCAAAAGGAAGTAGCACAAACGACCCATTTTGGGATACTGCTGCAAGTATGTTGCTTTTAGCTTTAATATTTTATTTGAAATATGAAGCTCCTGAAGAAGAACAAAACTTTGTAATGGTAATGGAATTACTACGAGCAGGAGATGTTAAAGAAGATGATGACGAATATGTTAGTCCTCTTGATATGTTATTTAATAGATTAGAAACAAGAAACCCAGAACATATTGCTTTAAAATATTATAGAGCATATCATTCAGGTTCAGCTAAAACATTAAAATCAATACAAGTAACTCTTGCTGCAAGACTTGAAAAATTTAATTTAGAGAGTATGGCACAACTTACACAAACAGATGAACTAGACTTGCCAAGTTTAGGAGAAAAGAAAGTTGCACTATTTGCAATTATTCCAGATAATGATACATCATTTAATTTTTTAGTTAGTGTTTTATATACACAACTTTTCCAACAATTATTTTATTTAGCAGATTATAAATATGGTGGCAGTTTGCCAGTTCATGTACACTTTGTAATGGACGAATTTGCAAATGTAAGCCTACCAGATGACTTTGATAAAATATTATCAGTAATGAGGTCAAGAGAGGTATCTGTTTCTATAATATTGCAAAATTTAGCACAATTAAAAGCTCTATTTGAAAAGCAATGGGAAAGTATAGTTGGAAATTGTGATGAGTTTTTATATTTAGGTGGTAATGAACAAAGCACACATAAGTATGTTAGTGAGTTATTAGGAAAAGAAACAATAGATACAAATACTTATGGTAGGAGTTATGGTTCACATGGCAGTTATTCTACAAATGACCAAATTGCAGGTAGAGAACTATTGACACCAGATGAGGTAAGAATGCTAGATAATAATTATGCTTTACTATTTATTAGAGGGGAAAGACCTGTAAAAGACTTTAAATTTAATCTAAAAGAACATTTTAATAGTATAAATACACCTATTGGAAATAAAGAAATAAAACCATATCTACATGGAGGAACAGAAAATTCAATAGGAACAATATCATTTAATTTAGATGATATGGAAATTGATACAAAAGAAATTATAGATTTAGAAACAAATGAACTTGATGTTGAATTATTATCAAGTGAAGAAATCGAAAATATGTACAAAGAAGATACAAAAAATGCTAATAGTATCTAAAAGACCAAAGTTATATCTAACAAATATACTTTGGTCTTTTTTTGTACCCAAAAATAAAAATTAAGGAGGATTTTTGATATGGAAAATAAGAAAAAAGGAATTTTTAAAATATTTTTAAAGAAAACATTAAAAAGAGGAGCAATAATTATAGGTTATGTTATTGCATTAAATGTGGCACAGCAAATTCACTCTTTTGCAGCAGATGACCCAATAGCTATTGTTAATAATTTATCTAATTTTATATTTGGATTAATAAGAGCAGTTGGAATGATTATATTAGGATTTGGAATTGTTCAAGTAGGTATGAGTTTAAAATCTCATGATCCAACACAAAGAGCAAACGGAATAATGACTTTAGCAGGTGGAGTTGTAATTACATTTGCAAAAGAAATTTTAAATATTATTACAGGTGGATAAAGATTAAGGCAGTTTCATCTGCCTTAATAAATTAATTTTAGAATGGAGGTGCTAGATGTGAATTGGATTGTAGGAAATTTACAGAATGCATTAGATACATGGAATGGTAAATTATCAGAAATTTATATGTTAGTTACACAAAGTCCAGCAGATTTCAAAGGTGGAGCAATATGGAATATTATTTTAAATATAAATGGAGCTTTACAAGCAATAGGTTTAGCATTACTTGTTTTATTTTTTGTTGTTGGAGTAGCAAGAACTTGTACTAATTTTTCAGAATTAAAAAGACCAGAACAAGCATTAAAACTATTTTTAAGATTTGCAATAGCAAAAGGAATTGTTACTTATGGATTGGAACTAATGTTAGCAGTATTCAAAATAATACAGGGAATAGTAACAACAATTATGGCGAAAAGTTCATTTCAAGCAAGTGCTATGACCCTGCCACAATCGATTATTGATGCAATCAATAAATGTGGATTTTTTGAGAGTATTCCTTTATGGGCAGTTACATTATTAGGTGGACTTTTTGTAACAGTATTATCATTCATTTTAATTCTAACAGTATATGGAAGATTTTTTAAATTATATATGTACACAGCAATAGCTCCAATACCATTATCATCATTTGCAGGAGAAGGAACACAGAATATAGGAAAGAGCTTTTTAAAGAGTTATATAGCAGTTTGTTTAGAGGGTGCAATTATAGTTTTAGCTTGTGTAATCTTTTCTGCATTTGTAACAACCTCGCCGAGTGTTGATACTGGTGCTGCAACAGTTACTATGGTATGGAAATATGTTGGAGAGTTGATATTTAATATGTTAGTTCTGGTAGGAACTATTAGAATGTCAGATAGAATTGTTAGAGAAATGATGGGATTATAGGAGGAATGCCTTATGAGTGAAACAAGACAATTAGAAAATGCTTATGTAATCGATGTTGGATATAGAAAAGAACAACCTATTGCTTTAGTAAAAATGAATAATGAATATGTTATAGGTTTTGGATATGAAATTAAAGACAACAAGATTGATTGGCAATATGGTTATTATTATTTGACAGATTTTGAAAAAGCAAAAACGGATTTTAAAAGAGTTTTAGCAGGAGAAAATTTGGCAGATACATTTAGCGAGAAGGAGGAAAATAAAATTATGGAAGATTATCAATTTTATAGTGTTGAAGAAGTTATGAAAATTTTAAAAGATAAGGAAAAATTATTATATGTTGATGATGGATGTGATGAGGTGGTAATTAAGTTTGAAGATTTACCAGATGTTATAGTTGATATAAATACAAAAAGTGGAATGACAGATTTAAAAATATATGATTACCAAAATCCATCAATGACACCACTTGCAACTACAATGGGAATATTTTTAGATAAGTGTAATCCTGATTTAAGAGAAAAAATTATTGATAGATTTGTAAAATTACAACAAGGAGAGATTGAAGTCAAAGATTACAAAATGATAGATGAATACATACTCGAAGAAGCAAGAGATAAGTTGGAACAAGAGAAAAAAACAAAAGCAAAAAGAAATAAGGAGGCAAGATAGATGGAAGTTAAAATAAACAAAGATATTAGAGAATTTAGTGAGAGTATATTTTTTGGACTGTCTTTAAGGCAGTTCATTTTTTCTGTAATAGCTTGTATTGTGGCAGTTGTTTTATATTTTGCACTCAAACCATATTTAGGTTTGGAAACTTTATCGTGGGTTTGTATATTAGGTGCTGCACCTTTTGCTGTACTTGGATTTGTTAAATATAACGGAATGACGGCAGAAAAGTTTATTGTTGCAGTAATAAAATCAGAGTTTTTGACACCTAAAAAATTAACATTTAAAGCAACAAATATATATGCCCAAAACTTTAAACCAACTATTGATAAAAAGTTAAAACAAAGTTTGCTAAAACCACAGAAAAAGAAGAAAGAAAAGAAAGATAAAAAGAAGAAAAAGGAGGTAAAAAATAATGAGAACTCTTAATAAGATTTTTAAATTAGATAAAGAAAAATTTAAAATACCGAGATGTGTTCAAGATATTATTCCAATAAAAGCAATATGGGAAGATGGAATTTTTCAAGTAAGTAAAAATAAATTTTCAAAATCATTTAAGTTTATGGATATAAATTATGCAGTTGCTAGTAAAGAAGATAAAGAGGCAATGTTTTTAGATTATTCTGATTTATTAAATTCATTAGATGTTGGAGCAATAACTAAAATTACAATAAATAATAGAAGAATAAATAAATTAGATTTTGAAAAAACAATATTACTAGATGAAAGTAATGATGAACTTAATGATTATAGAAAAGAATATAACAAAATGCTTATATCTCAAGCAAAAAATGCAAATGAGATAGTGCAAGAAAAGATAATAACAATATCTGTTTATAAGAAAAATGTCGAAGAAGCTCGAAATTATTTTAATAGAGCAGGTAGTGAATTGATAAGCAGATTTAATACATTAGGTTCAAAATGCGTTGAATTAGATGCAAAAGAAAGATTAAGAATAGCACACGACTTTTATAGAACAGGAGAAGAAACTTCTTTTAGTTTTGATATACACGAAACAATGAAGAAAGGTCATAATTTTAAAGATTTTATTTGCCCTGATACAGTAGAACTTGAAAGAGATTACTTTAAAATGGGAGATAGATATGGGAGAGTATTATTCTTAAAGGAATATTCTAGTTATATCAACGATGATATGGTAACAGAACTTACAGACTTAAATAAAAATATGATGTTATCAATAGATGTTATTCCAATACCAATGGACGAGGCAGTAAAAGAGGCAGAAAATCGTAGATTAGGTGTAGAAACTAATATTACAAACTGGCAGAGAAAACAGAATGCTCAAAATAATTTTTCTGCAATAATACCTTATGATATGGAACAACAAAGAAATGACTCAAAAGAAATGTTAGATGACTTGACTATTCGTGACCAAAGAATGTTTTTAGGAGTTATTACAATGGTAATAACAGAAGAATCAAAAGAAAAATTAGAAAGTGTGACAGATGCAATTTTAAAAATAGCTAGTAAAAATCTATGTCAGCTTGGAATATTAAGATTTCAACAATTAGATGGACTTAACACAGTATTACCGTTTGGAGTTAGAAAAATAGATGCAGTAAGAACTTTAACTACTGAAAGTTTAGCAGTATTTATGCCATTCAAAGTGCAAGAAATTAGGCACGAGAATGGTATTTTTTATGGTCAAAATGCTATTAGTAAAAATATGATTATTGCAGATAGAAGACAACTTTTAAATGGAAACTCATTCATTTTGGGAGTATCTGGTAGTGGTAAATCATTTGCAGGAAAGCAAGAAATAACTTCAATAAGATTACGAGATCCAAATGCAGACATTATTTTAATAGACCCAGAATCCGAATATGCACCACTTGTTAAATCTTTAGGTGGAGAGGTTATTAAAATATCAGCAGTAAGTAATAATCACATAAATGCAATGGATATGAACTCTCAATATGGAGATGGAGCAAATCCAGTAATATTAAAATCTGAATTTATATTATCTTTGTGTGAACAACTAATTGGTAGTGGAAATCTCGGACCGAAACAAAAGTCAATAATTGATAGATGTACTGCTAATGTTTATAGAGTATTCCAACAAGGCAATTATCAGGGAATACCACCAACTTTGCAAGATTTTAGGGAAGAACTATTGAAACAACCAGAAGATGAGGCAAAAGAAATAGCACTTGCAATAGAATTATTTACAAATGGTTCTTTAAATACATTTGCTATGAACACTAATGTAAATACATCTAATAGTTTAATATGCTATGATATTTTAGAATTAGGTAAACAATTACAACCAATAGGAATGTTAGTAGTATTAGATTCTATATTGAATAGAATTACTGCTAATAGAACAAAAGGAAAAAATACTTATATTTTCATTGATGAAATATATTTATTATTCCAATATGAATATTCTGCAAATTTCTTATTTACACTTTGGAAACGAGTTAGAAAATATGGAGCTTTCTGCACAGGTATAACACAAAATGTTGAAGATTTATTACAAAGTCATACTGCTAGAACTATGCTTGCAAACTCTGAATTTATAATAATGCTTAATCAAGCAAGTACAGATAGAATTGAACTTGCAAAATTATTAAATATATCAGATTTACAGATGAGCTTTATAACAAATGTAGGAGCAGGAGAAGGACTTATAAAAGTAGGTTCATCATTAGTTCCTTTTGTTAATAAATTTCCAAAGAATACAGAACTATATAGGCTGATGACAACTAAACCAGGAGAATCTTAATGAATAAAGTATATAGTTTAATTTTAATACTACTAATAGTTATTTTAGCTATTAGTAGTTATTTTTTTATAAAAGAAATTGCAGAAAATAAGAAAGAAAATGAATTGTTTGAAGAATTGCAGGAAGTAGTGCAGGAAGAAGAAAAAACGACCGCCCAAAATCAAATTACAGACAATTTAAAAAATGAAACAAGTAATTTATCATCTAAAAATGTTGGAAATTACAATTTAGAAAGCATTTTAAAAATAAATACAGACATAATTGGGTGGATTAAAATTGATGGAACAAATATAAATTATCCTGTTATGCAAAATGGAGATTTCTATCTTCATAGAAATGTTTATAAAAATTATTCAAGTAGTGGAACTCCATATTTAGCAGAGCATTGTAATTTGAAAACAAGTGATAACTTAATTATATATGGTCATCACATGAAGAATAGTACAATGTTTTCTAATTTAGATAATTACAAGAATTATAATTATTATAAGAACCACAAATATATTAAGTTTTATACATTAGAAGATAATAAAACTATTAAAAATGATTATGAAATAGTATTTGCATTTAAAACAGTTGCTTATTCTGATAAAGGCTTTAAATATTATAATTATACAAAGTTTTATGATGAAAATGATTTTAATTCATTTGTAGAAAAATGTCGAAATTATGAGTTTTACAATACAAATGTCAAAGTGAATTATGGAGATAAGCTAATTACATTATCTACTTGTGAATATTCACAAAAGAATGGAAGAATGGTAATTATAGCAAAGAAAATATAAAAGTCTGGAGGTGGTATAAATGCCAGATATAAAGTTAAAAGAAAAAAGTATAATAAAACAATTAGATAAAAAAGTAGTACAAACACAAAACTTTAAAAACAATTTAGTAACTACAAAAGAACGATTAAATGAATTTACATCAAAAGAAGAAAATACTTCAGCAGAAAATTATGCAAGTAATCATATTCAAAATGATATAAGTTATCTATCAAGAAAAGGTGCGACAAAGAGTAATGAAATAGGGAAAAAATCATTAGAAAATACAAAACAGAATATCATAAAAAGTAAAGAAAAAATATCAAACATTAAATCTAAAATAAAACAGAAGAAAGCACAGCAAATTAAAAATGCAGTAAAAAAACGAACAATAAAAAATGGAACTCAAAAAAGTATTAAATATGCAAAAAATGGAGCTAAACTTACTAAAAAAGGAATAAAAACATCTGAACAAGTTGCTAAAAATAGTGCAAAAGTGGCAAAACAAAGTGTTAAAGCAAGTAAAAGAGCAATAATGATTGCTAAAAGAACAGCACAATTAACTATAAAAGCAGTTAAGGTAACTGTGAAAGCAACAATAGCAACAGTAAAGGCAATAATTGCTGCAACAAAAGCTATTATTTCTGCAATAGTTGCAGGAGGTTGGGTAGCAGTTGTAATTATTTTAGTAATAGCTTTAATTGGAGGATTTGTAGCTGCAATTTTTAATAGTGATGGGGATGCAGATTATGATACCTCACAAATTCCTAATAGTGAAATAGTATTAGTTGCAAAAGCACAGATAGGAAATGAGGGAGGAGATAAATTTTGGAAATGGTATGGATTTGAAGAACATGTACATTGGTGTGCTTGTTTTGTGAGTTGGTGTGCAAACGAATGTGGTTACATAGATAAAGGTATTATTCCTAAATTTGCAGGGTGTGTTAATGGAATAGAATGGTTTAAAGAAAAAGAACAATGGCACGATAGAGGAGAAAGTTATTATCCAATAGTTGGAGATATAATTTTTTTCGATTGGAAAGATGAAAATGGTAATCAAGATGGGACAAGCGACCATGTTGGAATTGTAACAAGAACAGATATTACAAATAGAAACATTTATACAATAGAAGGAAACACAAGTAACAAATGTGCTGAAAGAATGTACTCTTTTGATGATGTTCAAGTTATGGGGTATGGTAGTCCTAAATATGAATAAAAATAGTATCAAGTAAGGTATATAAAACTTTGCTTGATACTATTTATTTTTTTGCTTTTTTATGATACAATGCAAAAAATCAAGGAGGAATATATGTTAGATAATATAGAAGTTTTATATCATAGCAGTATAAGAATTAACAAAGAAAAAATAATTTATATAGATCCATTTAAAATAGATAGAAATTTTAATGATGCAGATATTATTTTTATAACACACGACCACTATGACCATTATTCTGAAGAAGATATAGATAAGGTTATAAATGAAAACACAACTATTATAATACCAGAAGAATTATTAACAAAACTGTTAAGAAAAGGCATAAATAAAAATGCAATTATTACAGTAGAGCCAAACAAAGAATATGTGGTAAAAGGAATTAAATTTAAAACAATACCAGCATATAATACAAACAAAACATTCCATCCAAAAGGAAACGATTGGGTTGGCTACATTATTACAATAAATAATATTAGATATTATATTGCAGGAGATACAGACATTACAGAAGAAAATAAAAAAGTAAAATGTGATGTTGCTTTTGTTCCAGTTGGAGGAACATATACAATGGATTTCAAAGAGGCAGCACAATTAATCAACGAAATACAACCTAAAATAGCAATCCCAATTCATTATGGTAGTGTAGTTGGAACAAACCAAGATGCTACAGATTTTGTGAAATTATTGAATCCAAGTATAAAAGGTATAATTTTAATGAAACAATAAATGAAAGAAGGAATGAACAATGCAATTTTCCAATAAAGATATACAACTATTTAATGAAGCAGGAATAAATGTAGAAAATAAGAATTATACAAATGATGAAGTAGAAAGATTTAAAATAAAAGTTACAGATTTTATAATGAGTCAAAGCACAAAAGATATAGAAAAATATAGTAAGAAATTTAGTAGTTTATTATAAGGGATTAGATATGAATAAAGAAGAAATAATAGAATATTGTTTAACATTAGAAAATACATTTAAAGATTGTCCATTTCCAGATGATTTTGAATCTGTTACAATGAAACATTGCAAGAATAAAAAGTGGTTTGCACTAATTATGAATGTCAATAATAAGTTATATCTTAATGTAAAAACAGATCCAAACTATTCTGATATATTAAGAAATACTTATGATTATATAATACCTGCATATCACATGAATAAGGAACATTGGAATACAATTATTGTAGATGAAAAAGTGGACAAGACATTAGTAAAAGAAATGATAGAACAAAGTTATCAATTAACAAAGTAAAAAGAAAATAGTAAGTTGTCAAGGAGAAATATAGTTATGGAATTTAGCAAAAAAATACA
>CAMEJH010000040.1 GCA_945919455.1 uncultured Clostridium sp.
GTATACCAATATGCATAAGTGACATAGAAGGGAATGCATTAAATGGAAAAAATATGACAGATGTTTATATGTATGCTCCTACAGTAATAGCCAAAGATAGTAATGGAAAAATATACACATGGGGAGATAACGAGTATGGACAATTAGGAGATGGAACAACAGATAATAGTAGTGTACCAATATGTATAAGTGATATAGAAAACAGTGAATTAGAAAATAGACAGGTTGAAAAACATTTATATTATGTATATGATGGTTATGCTATGATTTATTATGTAACAGAAGAGAAAACATTTATTATTGCATGGATTCTACCAAGAACATAATAAAACTATTTGTTTCATATTTAAGAATAACAAGAGGCATATCTATTGAAGAAAATAATCATGTTTAAGATTAGTAAATAAACTAAAATAGCAAGCACAACTTGCTATTTTTTTTCGGATTAATCAGAATAATCAAAGCAATAATAGAAACGAATTAAATTTTTAGTGTATTGTAATAGTATGATACTTTTATTATGAATAAATTAGAAGAAAAGAAGAATATATTTTTGTCAAAAAATGTCTAAAAAAATTCAATAAAACATTGTATAAAAAATAATACTTTGATATAATGCAAATATAAATATCATAGGAGAATAATAAAAATCCTTAAGAAGGGAAAGTGAAAAAATATGGAAGAAGAAAAAAAATGCGAGTGTGGATGTAATGGAAGAGATGAGTTTTTAGACAAATTATGTAATGAATATCAACCAATAAAAGACAATTTAATTCAAATGTTAAATGAGGTACAAGAACATTATGGATATGTACCAATGTATGCACAAAAAGCACTATCAGAATTTTTAAATGTGCCAATGGCAGAAATATATGGAGTAGTAACATTTTATTCAAGATTCACGCTAAAACCAAAAGGAAAATACAATATTTCAGTATGCTTAGGAACAGCTTGTTATGTAAAAGGTTCACAAAAAATAATGGATAGATTAAAAGAAAGACTAAAAATTGAACCAGGAGAAACTACAAAAGATGGAAAATTTTCTATAGAAGAAACAAGATGCGTAGGTGCTTGTGGCTTAGCACCAGTATTTACAGTAAATGGAGAAGTATATGGAAAGGCAACAGTACAAAAATTAGATCAAGTTTTAGATGAATTGAGTAGCAAAGAATAAAAACGCAAAAAAAGGACCGGCACAAATTTACGAGAAAAACGTAAAAACAGAACCGACCCCAAATTACGAAAAGGAGGAATAAAATGAAAACCTTAGAAGAAATACAAAAAATAAGAGAATTAAAAAGATTAGAATTAGATTTAAGAGTAAACACAAAAGCAGATACAAGGGAAAAACACATATTAGTATGTCATGGAACAGGATGTACATCATCAAAGTCACCTGAAATATTAGAAAGATTTAGAAAAATAATAGAAGAAAAGCATATAGAAAATGTAAGAGTAATAATGACAGGATGTTTCGGTCTATGTGCAAAAGGACCAATAGTAATAATAAGACCAGAAGATACATTCTATTCAAATGTAAAACCAGAAGATTGTGAAGAAATAATTCAAACACATATTGTAGAAGGAAAAACAGTTGAAAGACTTTTATGTAAAGATATAGATGGAAGTATTGTAAACAAATTAGATGATTTGAACTTTTATAAAAAACAAAAAAGAATTGCATTAAAAAATTGTGGAGTAATAAATCCAGAAAATATAGATGAATATATAGCATTTGATGGATATAAAGCACTAGAAAAAGTTCTAAAAGAAATGACTCCGGAAGAAGTAATAGAAGTAGTAAAAGCATCAGGATTACGTGGCCGTGGAGGAGCAGGATTCCCAACAGGTAAGAAATGGGAGGTAACAAGAGGATACCAAGCATATCAAAAATATGTAGTATGTAATGCAGATGAGGGAGATCCAGGAGCATTTATGGATAGAAGTATTCTAGAAGGAGATCCACATTCAGTATTAGAATCAATGATGATTGCAGGATATGCAATAGGAGCAAATAAAGGATATATCTATGTAAGAGCAGAATATCCAATAGCAGTAAAGAGATTTCAAAAAGCAATAGACCAAGCAAAAGACTATGGAATACTTGGAAAAAATATATTTGAAACAGATTTTGAGTTTGACGTAGAAGTTCGTTTAGGAGCAGGAGCATTTGTCTGTGGAGAAGAAACAGCATTATTAGAGTCAATAGAAGGAAAACGTGGTCAACCAAGAGTAAAACCACCATATCCAGCAGAATGTGGATTATGGGGAAAACCAACACTTATAAACAATGTAGAAACTTTTGCAAATATAACAAGAATAATATTAAATGGAGCAGAATGGTATTCATCAATAGGAACAGAAACTTCAAAAGGAACAAAAGTATTCGCATTAGGTGGAAATGTAAATAACATAGGGCTTGTAGAAGTACCAATGGGAACAACATTAAGAGAAATTGTATTTGATATTGGTGGTGGAATTCCAAATGGTAGAAAATTTAAAGCAGCGCAAACAGGTGGACCATCAGGAGGATGTATACCAGTAGAGCACTTAGATACACCAATAGATTATGAATCATTGAAAACAATAGGTTCAATGATGGGATCAGGTGGACTAATAGTAATGGATGACACCAAATGTATGGTATGTTTAGCAAAATTCTACTTAGAATTTACAGTAAGCGAGAGTTGTGGAAAATGTACTCCTTGTAGAATAGGAACAAAAAGAATGCTTGAAATTTTAGAGAAACTTACAACAGGAGAAGGAACAGAATATGACATCTATAGACTAGAAAAATTAGCAGTAAATATTCAAAAAGCAAGCATATGTGGATTAGGACAAAGTGCACCAAACCCAGTAATAAGCACATTAAAATATTTTAGAGAAGAATTTAGACAACATGCTATAGAAAAAGAGTGTAAAACACTTGAATGTAAAGCATTATCAAACATAACAATAGATCCAGAAAAGTGCAAAGGTTGTGGATTATGCCAAAAACATTGCCCAGTTAGTGCAATTCAAGGAGAAGGTAGAGATAAGAGAGTTATAGATCAAACAAAATGCATAAAGTGTGGAACTTGTTTAACTAATTGCCCATTCCACGCAATTGGAAACTAATCCACCAAAAAGAACCGACCCCAATGGTGGGAATAAGGAGGAAAAATAATGGAAGAAAATTTAGTAACACTAACTATTGATGGAATAGAAGTAAAAGCCAAAAAAGGAACAACAATACTAGAAGCCGCAAAAGAAGCGGGAATAGATATCCCAACATTGTGCTTTTTAAAAGACATAAATGAAATGGGAGATTGCAGAATGTGTATAGTAGAAGTTGAAGGCAGAAGAGGATTTGCAACATCTTGTATACAAACAGTTGAAGAAGGAATGGTAGTACATACCCACACACCAAATGTACTAGAGGCAAGACATGTAATACTAGATTTAATAATATCAAACCATGCAAAAGACTGTTTAACATGTACACGTTCAGGAAATTGTGAACTTCAAGCATTAGCAGTAAAATTCAATGTATTAAATGTAGAATTTCCAGGAGAAATGACAAAACACAAAGTAGATGATTTATCTCCATCAATAGTAAGAGATTTTAATAAATGTATATTATGTAGAAGATGTGTAGCAGCATGTAAAAAAGTCCAAAAAATAGGAGCAATAGACTGTATAAACCGTGGATTTGAATCTTGCATATCAACAGTAGGAGATAAAAGTTTAAATGATGTAAACTGTACAAACTGTGGTCAATGTATACAAGCATGTCCAACAGGAGCATTACATGAAAAAGAAACAATAGATGATGTATGGGTAAAACTAAAAGATCCTGATAGCTATGTAGTAGTTCAAACTGCTCCTGCAGTAAGAGTGGCTATTCGGAGAAGAATTTGGAATGCCAATTGGAACAAATGTAACTGGAAAAATGGTAACAGCACTAAAAAGATTAGGTTTTGACAAAGTATTTGACACAAATACAGGTGCAGACTTTACAATAATGGAAGAAGCACATGAATTTGTAGAAAGATTTAAAGAAAATGATAATTTACCAATGATTACATCATGTTCACCTGGATGGGTAAAATACATAGAAATGAATTATCCAGAATTATTACCACATTTATCAACATGTAAATCACCACATCAAATGTTTGGAGCATTAGTAAAAACATATTTTGCAAAAAGAGAAGGAATTGATCCAAGCAAAATATACATGGTATCAGTTATGCCATGTATAGCTAAAAAGTTTGAAAGACAAAGAGCTGAAATGAAAAATGATGGCTTATATGATGTAGACAATGTAATTACAACAAGAGAACTTTCAAGGATGATAAAACAGGCAAATATTGAATTTACTAAACTAGAAGACAGTACATTTGATAATCCAATGGGAGAAGCAACAGGAGCTGCAGCAATATTTGGAACAACAGGAGGAGTTATGGAAGCAGCACTAAGAACTGCACAAGATATATTGACAGGAGAAGACTTACCAAAAATAGATTTTGAGCAAGTACGAGGCGGAGATGGAATAAAAAGAGCTACTGTAAATATTGCAGGAAAAGATATAAAAGTAGTTGCAGCAAGTGGATTGGCAAATGCTCAAAAAATAATGGAAGAAATTAAAGAAGGAAAAGCAGATTATCAATTTGTAGAGATAATGGCATGTCCAGGAGGATGTGTAATGGGCGGAGGCCAACCAATAAAGAGCTCAAAAATAAGAAGAGAAGTAGATGTAAGAAAATTAAGAGCAGATGCACTTTATTCTATAGATGAAAAGAGTACAATTAGAAAATCACATGAAAATCCTATATTAAAACAAATATATGCAGAATATTTAGAAGAACCAGGAAGCTATAGAGCTCACAAATTGTTACATACACATTATACAGAAAGAGATAAATATAATTTAGAATAAATAAAAACAGGTAAGAGACAAACTTTTGTCTCCTACCTGTTTTTGCATAAGTTTAATGTGTGTAGATTTCAACCTTAAGAGTGGGCCGAGTAGCCAAACAAAAATCCCGTAAAAACAATTGATTAGGCTTTTCGATATCCTCTGCTACCTTGATTTCTTCATAGAAGAAATCAATATGGATACCTTTTTCATCGCTTGTGCTAAGGGCATGTTGCAACCAAGTGTGATCAGTTTTGATAAGGG
Organism: uncultured Clostridium sp.; assembly: GCA_945919455.1. Taxonomy (GTDB): domain Bacteria; phylum Bacillota; class Clostridia; order TANB77; family CAG-508; genus CAG-269. The sequence goes on from CAMEJH010000040.1 coordinate 5,165, forward strand.
TTTCAAATCGTTCCTGGCAGTTAGGAACTTTGTCAAGTTCCGAGAGAAAACGTTCGAGTGACTGGTACTCAATAAATGGTGTGATATTTGCGGTGAAATCTTTTAATTGATGCATATAAAAACCTCCTTGTGGTTTGTATATAAATTATAACAAAAATGAAACAACAAGTCAAATTATGTAAATTTCTTCTTGCCTGCTTACTAATAATATGATAAAATGAGATAGAAAAAGTAGCCTCGGGACCAAATTGACAAAAATAACCCCAGGAACAAATTGGCAAAAGGAGAAAAAGATGTTAGAACAAATTAACTCACCAGAAGATATAAAAAAACTTACAATAGATGAAAAGAAAAAATTAGCTCAAGAAGTAAGAGAATATATATTAGAAGTAGTATCAAAAAATGGAGGACATTTAGCATCAAATTTAGGAGTAGTAGAATTAACTTTAGCATTACATGCTGTTTTTAATGTACCAGAAGATAAGATAATATGGGATGTAGGACATCAATCATATGTACATAAAATAATTACAGGACGTAGAGAAGAATTAAAAAATATAAGAAAACTAAATGGAATAGCAGGTTTTCCAAAGACAAAAGAATCAGAAACAGATTGTTTCAACACAGGACATAGTAGTACTTCTATTTCAGCAGCATTAGGAATGGCAAGAGCAAGAGATATACAAGGAAAAGACAATTCTGTAATTGCTGTAATAGGTGATGGAGCACTAACTGGAGGAATGGCTTTAGAAGCATTAAATGATGCAGGATTTAGTAAATGCAAAATGACAGTAATATTAAATGACAATGAGATGAGCATATCTCCAAATATTGGAGGATTAAATAAATTTTTAGGAAAATTAAGAACCAAAAAGTTATATACAAGAACAAATAATTTAGTAAAGAACAAGTTGAATAAGATTCCTATAATAGGTAAGCCAACAGTAAGATTGGTACAAAAGATAAAGAGAACAATAAAACAATTAGTAATTCAAAGGATGTTTTTTGAAGATATTGGTTTTACATATTTAGGACCAGTAGATGGACATAATATTGAAGAACTAGAAAGTATATTAAATACAAGTAAACAAGTTAGAGGACCTGTATTAATACATGTTTTAACAAAAAAAGGAAAAGGCTATGAAATAGCAGAAAAAAATTCTGATAAATTTCATGCAACAGGACCATTTAATATAGAAACAGGAGAAAGCAAAAAAAATAAAAGTCCGGATTATTCAAAAACATTTGGAAATAAATTAGTTGAATTAGCAAAAGAAAATGATAAAATTGTAGCAATAACTGCAGCGATGAAAGATGGAACAGGACTAAAAAAATTTGCTCAAGAATTTCCATATAGATTTTTTGATGTAGGAATTGCTGAACAACATGCAATTACAATGGCTGCAGGTATGGCAAAAGAAGGAATAATTCCAGTAGTACCATTATATTCATCATTTTATCAAAGAGCATATGATCAAGTAATACATGATGTAGCAATGCAAAACTTGCATGTAGTTATGTGCATTGATAGAGCTGGAGCTGTAGGCGCAGATGGAGAAACACATCAAGGAATGTTAGATATGGCATTTTTTAGATTAGTTCCAAACTTATGTATAATGGCACCAAAAGACTTTAAAGAATTAGAGGATATGCTAGAATTTGCTATAAATTATAAAAATCCAATAATAATAAGATATCCTAGAGGTGGAGAAGATTCTAATATAAAATTTGAAAACCATTCTCAAATAAGATTAGGACAAGCAGAAGTTTTAAAACAAGGAACAGACCTAAGCATTATAGCAATTGGAAAAATGGTTGCAAAAGCTATGAAAATAGCTAATAAATTAGAACAAGAAGGAATAAAAACTGAAGTAATAAATGCAAGGTTTTTAAAACCATTTGATGAAAAAACAATTAAACAAAGCATAGAAAAAACAAAAAATGTTGTTACAATAGAAGATGGAACAATAATAAATGGATTGGGGACAACTGTAAGAGAATTAATAATAAATGAAGATATGAAAGATATAAAAATAAAAAATTATGCATATCCAGATAATTTTATTGAACATGGTTCAGTAGAAGAACTAGAGAAAATATATAGACTAGATGAAAAAACAATACAACAAGAGATAAAATTATTAAAAAATGAGGAATAAATATGATTAGTAATTATAAAAAACAAGAGTTTATAAATGAAATAAATGTATTACTACATGGTATGGAGCTTGCTAGAATTAATGGAGAACAAATTGATAAAAGTATAGAAGAAGCCAAAAATTTAAAAAGTCAGATAGAAGCTGAAAGTGATATAACACTAGAAGAAACAATGGAAACAGCTAGAAAAGATGTAAATTTAGAAATAGAAAGTGATATAGAACTCAAATTCAGAATGGAAATTGAAAGAATAAAAGCAGGTATGCCAAGTAGACTTTTAGAAATAGCAACAATAAGAGAACAACAAGAAGAAATGTTACCAGACTGGTTAAAAATAGCTTTTATAGAACACCCAGAATGGGAAGAAAAATGTATTAGTATTATTGCACAAGATTTAGAAGACATAGATTATACAAGATTAGTATATTCAATACACGAATTATTTGCTTTTTTACCATTAGAAGAAAGAACAAAAATACCAGAAATTTGTGAAAAAGTTGTAAATACTAATCCAGAACTATTAAAATTTGTACCAATAAGTGTTATAGAAAGTAATCCTGATTTATGGAGTAAATATTTTTATGAAGAAGGAATAGATATAGAGCTATTTATTGAATATGACAAAAAGATAAAAGAAAATATAAGTCGTGATATACCAGTAAAAGAAGGTGCAATAGAGAAACTTATTAAAGCACGTCAAAATGGGTATTGGTGTGTTATGAGTTTACCAGAAGAAATAAAACAAAGATTTCCTAGAACAACAAATGCACAGCCAATAAATCAAGATAAAGAAAAAGTATGTAATCCTCCTGAAGAAGAAAAATACCAAATATTGACAGATGAGGATGCTCAAAAATATAAGAAAAAAGTCGAAGAATATCCATGGCAAATGGATAGGATGCCAATAGAATTTTTAAGAGAAAACAAAGAATGGTGTATGAAATTGTGTGAAAATGATGTTGACGTTTTTAGACATTTACCAGAACAATTCAAATTAGAAAATCCAGAGTGGACAATGAAATTTTCTAATGTAGCTTCTTATTATATACCAGAGAAAGTTAAATTAGATAATCCTGAAGAATGCATGAGACTAGTAAGTTGTAGAGAAATGTATTTTTCAGCTCTTCCAGATCAAATAAAATTAGCTAATCCAGAATGGAGTATCAAAAATTTTCATAGTGATTTTAGGTATTTACCTAATTCAATAAAATTATCAAATCTAAGTTGGTGTATGAAATTTGTTGAAAAAAATCCAATTGCTTATCAAAATGAAGTTCCAATTCAAATTGCATTAGCTAACATAGATTGGTATAAATCAATATGTAAAAGGAGTGAAGAACAATGGAAGCTTCACAGATTTGAATTTAACTTTGATGAGGCTAAATTTGAAGAAGAATTTAAAAAGAGAATAATAGACTTAGAAAATAAATATATGAGTAAGTTCAATACAGGTGAACTAGATTTAGAAAGCTTAAAAGAAGACTATTCAATGATATTAGATAAAGAGCATATAATAGAAATACAGCAAAAAAGAGTACCTACAATGAGAAGTACATACCAAGGCATAGCACAAATGGAAGATGAAATGCAAGATGAATATTTAAAAAGAGCAAATGAACTAGCAGAGAAATATGTACAATTAATGAAAGATAAAGTGAATGTGAGAGCAGAAGAAATGACAAAATTAATTAGTAGTATTGCAATGCTAGAAATGGAAATTAGGACAAAAAATAATGAATTTAAAGAAAGAAAAGCTGCAGAAGAAGCATATAAACAAACAAAAGATGAAATAACAAGAAAAATTGCTCAAATAAAAGGAATTAACCCAGAACTTGCAAAGCAATATACTGAAGAACTACAAGCAAACGAAAGTGCAAATATTAATTATAGGGCAAAAACAGGAATGGTTTCACCTGAAGAAATAGAGATATCAAATCAAGTGGATTTTTATGTAAATGCAAATTTTAGGAAAGAAGAGCAATATCAGGAAAGAGAAGAAAGCAAAATAACTGATATGACTGTATATAAAGAACCTACCAAAAAAGGATTCTGGGCAAGGTTAATAGATAAAATAAGAGGTAAAAGTTCTAATCACGAAGTTCAAAATAAACAAAATAAAAAAGCAACAACTCAATATAGAGAAACAATAAAAGTTGATAATTTAGATTTGACACAACCAGAAGAAATATCAGAAACACCAAAAAAAGAACAAATGAGAGAAGATAATGATGAACAACAACAATAAAAGGAGTGGTTATATGAAAACAAAATATGATGCTATAGTAATAGGAATGGGACCAGGAGCTATATTTTTTGCATATGAAATGATAAAATTAAATAAAAACAAAAAAATATTAATGATAGAACAAGGAAAAAGAGTAGAAGACAGAAACTGTCCTATAGAAAAGGTTGGAAAATGTGTAAAATGTAAACCATTTTGTAATATAACTAGTGGTTTTTCTGGAGCAGGAGCATTTTCAGATGGAAAATTATCTTTATATAATAAAGAAGATGATGATTTTTACATTGGAGGCTCTTTGCATGAATATGTTGGAGTAGAAGAAACTAAAAAATTAATAGATTATACAGATCAAATATATTTAGATTTTGGTGCAGATAAAAAATTAGAAGGAATTGAACATAAAGATGAAATAAATAAAATAAAAAGTAAATCTAAAAAGGAAGGACTTACTTTAATAAATATACCAATAAGACATCTAGGGACAGAAAAAGCACATGAATTATATAAAAAATTAGAACATTATTTAGAAGAAAATGATGTAGACTTAATGTTTGAAACAATTGTAGAAGACTTAATTATAAAGGATAATGAAGCAAAAGGTGTAAAAATAAAAGACACTAAGACAGGAGATACTCAAGAAATATATGGAAAAAATGTAATAATAGCTGTAGGAAGAAAAGGTGCAAATTGGCTTGTAAATATGTGTGAGACGCATAAAATCAAGACAGAAGCTGGAGTTGTTGATATTGGTGTAAGGTATGAACTTCCAGATGAAGTAATGAAAGACATAAATCAATATATGTATGAAGGAAAATTTATAGGAAGACCAGGACCTTTTAAAGACAAAGTAAGAACTTTTTGTCAAAATCCTAGTGGCTTTGTTTCTTCAGAAGTATATGATAATAATTTAAGTTTAGTAAATGGTCATTCATATAAAGAAAAAAAGAGTACAAACACAAATTTAGCAATACTAGTATCACATCATTTTAATTATCCATTTAATAAGCCAATTGATTATGGAAGAAATATTGCTAAAAATTTAAATGAATTAGGAAATGGAAATATTGTTGTACAAAGACTAGGAGATATTTATAGAGGAAAACGTACATGGGATAAAGAATTAGAAAATAATAAAGTAGTTCCTACATTAAAATCAGCAGTAGCAGGAGATATAACATTCGCATTGGGATATAGAACAATGACAGATATATTACAATTTATAAGATGTCTAGATAAAGTAGTAGAAGGATTTGCAAATCCAGAAAACTTGTTATATGCACCAGAAATAAAATTCTATAGTAATAAAGTTTCAATAGATAAAAAATTTGAAACAAGTGTAAAATCATTATATTGTATAGGAGATGGCGGAGGAATGACAAGAGGACTAATGATGGCTTCTGCATCAGGAGTACAAATGGCGAGAAATTTAGAAAATATAATATAAAAATGAGATTTACATAATTGACTAATAGGGGAAAAATATGGTATAATAATAAAAGCATGCATTTAAAAATGTACCTTGCTAGGTAAACACTAGTGGAGGTATATTTTGCCTCCACTAAAATTTTAAAGGAGGCAATTATTATGATAAGAAAAAAAGGGGTTATGTGTGTATTAGTAGCTTTGCTGAGTATTTTGCTTTGCAATGTTACTGCATTTGCGACGGAAAGTGATATTCCAGATGCAACTTCTCAGTTCTACATTAACGATTTTGCTGATATCATCAGTGATGATGTAGAAAAAGAAATGCAGGAAAAAGCAGTAGCTCTTGCAGAATCCAGTGAAGGAATTCAGGTTGTTGTAACAACTGTGCAGACTATTGGAGATGCCGATCCGGTACTATATACAGTAGATATGTACAACAAGTATGGTATTGGCAAAAACAATATGGGTGTGCTCATTATGCTCTCTGTTGAAACACGTGACATTCAAATCAGAATTGGTGATAATATGACTAAATATCTGAGTGATAGAAAGTGTGGAGAAATCAGGGATGATTATGGTATTCCGTATTTCAAAAATGACGAATTTGAAACAGGTCTTTACGAAATGCAGAATGCTACAATTGAGCATATCACAAGCAAGGTGCAGAGTGCAGAAAATGAAGTTGCTATTACTCCTACCGACGTGAAAAATGTTGAAAACGAAGGCTTCTTTGGAATGCTCATAAGCTTATTGGCAATTGTTGTTGCTGCATTTGTCTCTTTCTTTGGTCTTGATAATTATTTTAGAAAGAGAAAGGAAAAGAAAGCTGCAGAAGAAAATGCAAGAATCGAAAACTCTGAATTGGTTCAAAACCTGAAGCAGAGAATCGAAAGCTTGAATAAAAGCATTAGAAGAATAAGAAGCGACGCAGAGACAACAATTGATGCAAAAGAAAGAGAAATTGCTTCTCTTAAAGAACGCTTGGAATCTACTGAAAGAGAACTTAATGATTTGAAGGAAAGAAATAAGAGAGCGATTATGGCATATCCAGATCTTGATAAAAAGGTTAATGCTATTTTTGCCAAAGAAAGAGAAGAAGCTAACAAGGAAAAAGCTCTTAAGGTTGAACTTCAGCTCAAAAATGTTTTGACACTTGAATGCACAAGACATAATTTGTATCAGTTTAGAAAAGCCTATAATGCATTTTTTAGTTTATCTTATGAACAGCAGAAATATGTTCCTAGTGAACTCGTAAATAGAGTAAAAGAACTTTACAATAAGAGTTTAAATCTCCAAATAGAATTTGAAGAAGAGGAAAGAATTAGAAATGACAAGGCAAAAGCTGAAGAAGTTCAAAAAATGATTCTTGGGGTTCTTAATTGTAGTGTAACAAGGCATATGCTGTATGAGTTAACAAGAATATGCCATGCATATGAAGATTTGACAGGTGAGCAGAAAAAGTATGTGACTGCTGATGTTGAAAATTTGTATACAATGAAAAGAAAAGCTAATAGACTTCAGGAAGAATATGAAGAAGAAGAACGTCGGCAACGGAGACAACGGGAAGAAGAGGAACGGAGGCACAGAGAGTCTTACAGTAGTAGTCATAGCAGTTTTAGTGGCGGAAGTCATGGAGGTTTTGGTGGTCATAGCAGTGGACATGGTGCTGGTGGAAAGTTCTAAAACAATCTAATCAACTATAAAAGAGATTATGAATTGGAGGCTTATTTGATATGAAAAAAAGTTGGTTAATTGCAATTATAACTATTGTTTGTTGTGTTTTGATGGGGATTGTGTTCTATGTAAACACGGCAAACAATCTTACTGAAATGCGTAATTTAGCAAGAAAGTATGAAGCAGATATCCAGACAGAACTCCAGACAAGATTCGAAAAAGTTCCTAACCTTGTGGAAATTGTAAAAGGTGCTGCTCAGCACGAAGAAGCAATTATTGATTCTATTACTGAAGCAAGAACACAGTACAACAAAGCTGTTGTGAGTGGTGATACTGAAGCAATGCTTGAAGCTGATACAGCCATTAACGCAGCATTTACTAGGTTCCAAGAGGACTACCCTGAAATTGCTTCTATGGATCTGTATAGAGGATTAATGGATGAATACTCTGGAATTGAAGCTGCTGTTGCAGTGGCAAGAAGAAACTATAATGAAGTAGTAATGCAATATAATAACAAAATTGAAAGAATTCCTACTTCTTTTGTTGCCCAAATTAGAGGATTTGAGCGTATCCCAGAATTCAGAGCTTCTGAAGAAGCTAATAAGCCGGTCGAAATTGACATGACAAACTAAAATTACACGATAACACTAAAAATTCTTAATCATAGAAGAGCCATGAAAATTCATGGCTCTTCTTTCGTATTCGAACAACGGGCATGAAAAGTGTTATAAAATGTCAAGTATGTTTTTGTTTTTGTAACAAGTATGTATCTTAACGCATATTATATATGGGAGTGATTTTATGAATGAAACAAAATTTGATTATATAATAATAGGCGGTGGAACTGCAGGGGCGACTATGGCAAAAATGCTTTCTGATAACAAAAAGAATTCT
>CAMEJH010000041.1 GCA_945919455.1 uncultured Clostridium sp.
TATATGGAAAGACCACCTATTATTTTATGTCCTTATGATGCTGAATTATATGGCCATTGGTGGTATGAAGGTCCTTATTGGTTATACATTTTATTTAAGAAAATTTATTATGATGAATGTAATTTTGAATTAATTACACCTTCTGAATATATTGATAAATATCCAGAAATGCAAGTCTGCGCACCTTGTCGTTCAAGCTGGGGTGCAAATGGTTATAGTGGTGTATGGCTAAACCCTACAAATGATTATGTTCATCGTCACTTACATAAAGCTGGTAACAGAATGGTTGAACTTGCAACATCTTTACCAAATGCTGAAGGAATTGTAAAAGAAGCTCTTAACCAAGCCGCTCGTGAACTTTTACTTGCTCAAACTAGTTGCTGGCTATTTATTATTACAAATGGAACAATGGTTGATTATGCAAAAAAACGCATTAAAGATCATATTGGTCGTTTTACTAGACTATATTATCAAATAAAAAATGACAAAATTGATAAAGACTTTCTAGAAAATATTCAACAAAAAGATTGTATCTTCCCTGATATTGATTATCATATTTATAAAAAATTATAAATTTTATTTTAGTTACCATTGAGAGTATCTCAGTGGTAACTTTTTCTTACCATTTTGAATATTATATTTTAGTTGTTGTATATATTTTGCATTTTTGTAGATACTATACAAAATGATATTTAAAGGAGTTTTTTATGAATTCATTATGCATTAAAACAAATAATGATGATATTTTAGAATATTTACAAAATGAATTCTCTGAATTTAATATGCTAAATGTTTTTTACTCTTGTAATGAATTCAAATATTATAAAAATATAATTATCCACTATAAAGGTATAGATAGTGAACTATTTTATAATAAATTAGCAACTATTCTATCTTATTTAGTTATTGATGAATTTGAAAATGATATAATAAAAAATATTCTTATTTCCAATTATTTTTATTTTGACGATTTTGAAATACTTAAGATTTTAAAAATATGTAATGAAAATCTTTGTGAAGCTGATTACTCCCTTGTTAATAGACAACTTGCTTTATTTGATGCTTTTTATAATTACATTATAGGGCATCATTCACTTGTACTTTCAGGATTCATTAATTTTAGATTGTATAATTATAGAGAAATATTAGAAGGTTTAGTTGATTTTTCTGTTAATCAATATATTGTTGAAAGAGAATATTTTGAATTTATATCATTAATAAAATTATATGTAAATTCTCAAGGCTCTTCATATGGAAATATACATGTAATTTGTTTTGATTATGATACTATTCTTTTAGATGAAAATCTAGATACTATTGAAATTGATAAAAGTTCATTGAATGCAAAATATTTATCAGATGTGTCTTTTTCTAATAATGATTATATATTAAACACTTTACTTAATTTATTGCCTAATAAAATTTTTTTACATGTAGCTTCTATTTCTCCTAATTTTGATTTTATTAATACATTAAAATTAGTATTTGAAGATCGTATTACTATTTGCACAGATTGTAATATTTGTAATTTATATAAAAGTTTAAATATTAGTCCAAAAAATAAGCCTTAATGCTTTTTGTTTTGCATTAAGACTATTTTTCTTTTTTATTTAATTTATACTGCAAAGTTAATACCTCTTGCAACTACATCTTTCATATTTTCTATTAAATCATCTATTTCTTTTGGAGTTACTATCATATTATATTCACCTACATTTAGAGCTTCTTTTACTTCTTCATATTTATCATTTTGTTGCAATTTATTTAAATATTCATTTGATTCTGCCTTTTCTTGTAATCTATCTATAAATATATCAATTCCATCTGATACTAGTGTTGCAAGCTCTACAACTGTTGGAATTCCTATTGCTATTACTGGTATTCCCAAAGTATTTTGGCTTATTTCTTGCCTTGTATTTCCAACACCTGCACCTGGTACTATTCCTGTGTCTGAAATTTGGATTGTTGAACTTATTCTGTCAATACTACGTGATGCTAATGCATCAATAACTATTAAAAGTTTTGGGTTAGTGTTATCAACTATTCCTTTTAATATTTCTACAGTTTCTATTCCTGTTGTCCCTAACACACCTGGGGATATCGCACTAACTGGTCTTGTACCTTCTTCTACATATTGTGGTAGATATTTTATTATATGTCTTGTTACATCTATTTCATTTATTACTTTTGGTCCTAGTGCATCTGGCGTTACATATATATTTCCAAGCCCTACTATTAGAATTTCTCCTTGCTTGTCTGTATGCATATCTATTATTTTTCTAAGTTCATTTGATAATATTTCTGATGCTTTTTGTATTTCTTCTTCTCCTGCTAATTTCAGTTTTTTTACATCTATTGTTATATAATTTCCTTCTGGTTTGCCTATTGCTTGCATTCCATTTTCATTTATTACTTTTACTCTTGATACTTTTATGTTTTCATTTATTTCTTCTTCTGTACTTTCTATTCCATCAATATTTTGTAATTTATTTACTTTTTGATAAATATCTCTTCTTTCGAGTGCTAGGTCTGTTCTAAAATTGTACATAAAAACCTCCTACAAATATTTTTATTAGTATTTGTAAGTTTTATTTTATTATTCAATTTATAATAATATTGGTCTTTTTTTATAATTTACTCTTTGATTATAAATATGTAAGATTTTAATTTCTTTTTTATTTAAATTTATTTTATAGATTATAACATAATTTTTGACTATAAATTTTCTATATTCAAAATTTTCTTCCTTTTTATATAATTTATATGCAAATGGAAATACTTCTAAAATTTTTAATTTTGAAATTATTGTATTTACCAGTCTTATTGCAATTTTCTTTTCATTTAAATTACTTGATATATACCTGTAGAGCTCTTTAATTTCTTCTTTAAAAGTTTCTTCTTGTTTAATGTTGTAATTGTATTCCAAATTCTTTTTCAAATTCTACGATCATCTCCTCTAATGTTCCTTCTCTTCCTTCTCTTTCATCTTCTTCTGCTTTAGCAATTGCTCTTATAAAATCTTGTCTTTCTTCTTCACACGAAAACCATGTATTCCATTCTTTGTCGTACACTCTTTCACTTTTCTTCATTTTCAACTTTGGTAATGTAATTAATTTTCTTAATGAAATTGATTTTAACATTTTTACTCCTCCTCTCTTTTTGTATAAATATTATATATGCATATTTATTTTGTGTCAATTATTTTGATAAAATTCATCAGACTTTTCATTGACAAAATTCGACAATTTCAAAAAACGCAAAAAAAGGACCGGCACCAATTTACGAAAAAATGGAACCGACCCCATTTTATGATTTAAAAAATTCCAACTATTTCTCCATTATCATCTATATCTATATTTTCTGCTGCTGGAACTTTTGGCAATCCAGGCATTGTCATTATTTTTCCTGCAAGCACTACTACAAACCCTGCACCAGCTTTAAGCTCTACATCTCTTATATTTATTTCAAATGGTTCATTACATTCTAAATTCTTTGGATCATCTGAAAAAGAGTATTGTGTTTTTGCAATACATACTGGCAAATTTCCATATCCTAATTTCTCAATTCTTTCAATATTTTTAGTTGCTTCTTCTGTATATTTTACAGTTTTAGCTCCATATATTTTCATTGCCACTTTATTTATCTTATCTACTATCTTCTCATTTAAATCATATATATACTCAAATTTTTCTTCTTTTTCTACAAGTTTTACTAATTGTTTAGATATATCTATAGCACCTTCTCCACCTTTTGCCCAGCTTTCTACTACACTTGATGGAATTTCTCTTTTTGCTAATTCATTTTTTACAAATTCAATTTCTTTTTCTGTGTCTGTGTTATATTTATTTATTGCTACTATAACATTTAGACCAAATTTTCCTCTTAAATTGTCTATATGTCTATATAAATTGCTCATTCCTTGGCTTAAGCAAGTCATATTTTCTTCTTGTATTGTTTCTTTTGATGCTCCTCCATGATATTTTAATGCTTTTATTGTTGCAACACAAACTACTGCATCAGGTTTTATATTTGCATTTCTACATTTTATATTTAAGAATTTTTCTGCTCCTAAATCAGCTCCAAATCCTGCCTCTGTAATAGTATAATCTGCAAGCTTCATAGCTAGTTTAGTTGCAATTATGCTATTGCATCCATGTGCAATGTTTGCAAATGGTCCTCCATGTACAATTGCAGGAGTATGTTCTAGTGTTTGTACAAGGTTTGGTTTCATTGCATCTTTTAATAATACTGCCATACTTCCTTCTGCTTTTAAATCTCTTGCATATACAGGCTCTCCTTTTTTGTTATATCCAATTACAATGTTTCCTAATCTTTTTTTCAAATCTTGCATATCTGTTGCAAGACATAATATTGCCATTACTTCTGATGCTACTGTTATATCAAAACTATCTTCTCTTGGTACAATTTTGTTTTCTCCTGAAAGTCCTGTATTTATTCGCCTTAATTGTCTATCATTTAAGTCAAGACACCTTTTCCATACTACTTTTTCTATTCCTAGTTCATTTCCATAATATATGTGGTTATCTATCATTGCAGACAATAGGTTGTTTGCAGCTGTCATAGCATGTATGTCTCCTGTAAAGTGTAAATTAATATCTTCCATAGGTGCTATTTGAGCATGTCCTCCTCCTGCAGCTCCACCTTTTATTCCAAATACTGGTCCAAGTGATGGTTCTCTTAATGCTAATATTGATTTTTTTCCTATTTTTCTTAGTCCATCTGCTATAGCTATTGATATTGTTGTTTTTCCTTCTCCTAATGGTGTTGGACTTATTGCAGTTACTAGAATTAATTTTCCATCTTTATTTTTTTGAACTTTTTTTATTTCTTCATTAGATATTTTGGCTTTATAGTTTCCATATAGTTCTAACTCTTCTTCGCTTATATCAACCTTTTTTCCTATGTTTGTAATTTTTTCTAATTTTACACTTTTGGCTATTTCTAAGTCTGTCATGTGATTACCTCCCTTATTTTAGGCTACTAGTCCTACTATTATTCCAATTGTCGCTCCTACAATAACTTGTAGTGGTGTATGACCTAGCACTTCTACTAATCTTTCTTGTACTTGAACATTTGTAAGTCCAGGAGTTTCTACTATTTTATTTAATAAATGAGCTTGTTTTCCCGCAGCTCTTCTTACTCCTGCTGCATCATACATTACTACCATTGCAAAAATTAGTGCTAATGCAAATTCACTCGAATTAAATCCATCATATCTTCCAATTAATGTTGCTAAAGTTGTTACAACTGCAGAATGAGAACTTGGCATTCCACCTGCTCCAATTATTCTTTTAAAATTGAATTTTTTAGTTGTTATTAATTCATATATTACTTTAAATGTCTGTATGCAAAACCATACCAATAATGGTACATATATAAATTTGTTTGTTACTATCTTTTGAAAATCATTCATTTCCCCTTTTTCCTCTCTTTGTTGCTTTTTTATTCAACTTCAAATTTTTCTTCTTTTAATTCTCCATCTTTTTCTAATAGAATTGTTATTTTCTTTTCTGCATCTTCTAATATGTTATTACATTGTTTAGCAATTTTCATACCCTCTTCAAATTTAGATACAGATTCATCAAGATTTAAATTTCCATTTTCTAATTCTGTAACTATTTCTTCTAATTTTTTCATTGAATCTTCAAAATTATCTTTACTCATATTAGTTCTCCTCTTTAATAAAATTCACTAATTTCCCATGTATCTGTGTTTACTTCATACCAAGAAATTACTGTTGCATTGCTTTTTACTGCTACATAGTACATAAATCCTTTTTTTTCTTCTATACTGAATGTTACAGAATCATCTCCGTCCCAAGTCTTTTTAGCTAATGCTATTGTTTTTTCGTCTTTAGTCATTTCTTTATTTTCTTCTTTTGAGCTTTCTTCCTCTTCTTTTCCAGTATATTCTTGTTTATTTTCATTATTTTCTTCATCTTTTACTTCTTTATTTTCTGTAGTATTATTTTTTACTTCATTCGTTTTTGTTGATACTGTACTTGTTTCTTCTGCTTCTTTTTTTGAATTTATTACTTGATTATATGCTATCCAACCGGCAATTCCTACTAATGCTATAATTGCTATTACTATAATTGCTGTTAGTATATTCTGTATTTTTTTCATAATAACCTCCTATTTTTGCTCTAGTATTTTTGCTTTTTTATCTCCATCATAAAATCTTATATTTATTTCATCGTTTTCTTTTAATTGTTTTACACTTTTTACTATTTTGTTGTCCTTTTCTACTAATGAATATCCCCTTGTTAAAGTCTTTAACGGGCTCATTGTATCTAACTTAGTTGCTAATTCTAGAAATTTTGTATGTTTATCTTTCTTAATATTTCTAATCCTATTTTCTAGTCTTTTTACATATGTATCTACTAATATATAATTATCTTTTATTTTTCTTGTTGGATCTGTAAATATCCTTGATTTCATGCATTTTTCATATCTTAGTTTCATCAATTCTATTTTCTTTTTTAGTGCTAATCTATATCTATTTTGATAATTATTTATTTTTTGTTTTAATTCATATACATCTGGTACAGCTAATTCTGCAGCCGCTGATGGTGTTGGTGCTCTTAAGTCTGCAACAAAATCTGCTATTGTAAAATCTGTTTCATGTCCTACTGCCGATATTATTGGAAGTTCCGACTCATATATAGCTCTTGCTACAATTTCTTCATTAAATGGCCAAAGGTCTTCTAATGAACCTCCACCTCTACCAATTATTAATACATCAGCTAGTTTTTGTTCATTCATTACTTTTATTTTTTCTGCAATTTGTTCTGCTGCTCCCGGTCCTTGAACTGGTACTGGTAATAATCGTATATACACATTTGGATTTCTTCTTGTTGATACATTAATAATATCTCTTATTACTGCACCAGTTTGAGATGTTAATACTCCAACCACTTTTGGATATAATGGGATTGGCTTTTTATGTAATTCATCAAATAGTCCTTCTTTTTCAAGTTTAGCTTTTAACTGTTCAAACTGCTCATGCAAATCTCCCATTCCATCTTCTAACATTGATTTTGCATATATTTGATACACTCCATCTCTTTCAAATACAGACACAGAACCAAAAACCATTACTTTCATTCCATCTTTTGGTTTAAAAGCTAGTTTTTCCGCATAACTTTTAAACATTATACATTTTATTAAAGAATTCTCGTCCTTTAATGTAAAATATAGATGTCCTGTGTAATGGTTTTTGAAATTGGAGATTTCTCCTTTTACCAATATTGCATTTAAGTTTTCATCTTCGTCAAATCTGTCTTTTAAGTATTTGTTTAATTGTGTAACTGTTACTGCATTGTATTTCATTTATTAATCTCCTATTATATTTCTTTTACAATACTTGCTAGTATTCCATTTATGAAATTTTTAGATGTTTCTTCTCCATACTTTTTAGCTAATTCTAAACTTTCATTTATTGCTACTTTGTATGGTATTTCTTTATATTTTATTTCATATATTGCAAGTTTTAATAGACTTAAATCTATTTTAGAAATTCTTTCTATCTTCCAATCAGCTTTTAGATTTTTTTCTATTAAGCTTTCTATTTCTTCTTTATGTTCATCTATTCCTTTTATTGCATCTTTTATATATTCTTTTGCTTCTTCTTCATTTACTTCGTTACATTCTAGATATAGTTCAATTTGTTCTTCTAATTCTTCTGTTTTTTGTATTTCTAAACTATATACTAGTCTGAATGTAAGTTCTCTAATTGCTGATCTTTTCATTTTTCCCATCCTTTATAATCTATCTATAAAATTTTTTAATTTTTCTTTTACATCGTACTTATTTTGTTGAATATAGTTTCCAACAGCAGCTCCTATAAATAAAAGTACTATTGCAATTATCAATTTATATAATCTTGTACACAATATTAATATTGCAATTATTACTCCTATTATTGCTCCTCTGTGTTGTGTTACAAAATTTTTGAAATTATCCATTTTTTCTCATCCTATTCTTTATTTTTTTTACTTCCTTGTAAATTCATTATTTTTACATTTACTTCTTGTACATCTAAATCTGAAATTTTTTTAACTTCTTCTTTTACTTTTGTTTGTAAATTACTTGCTAAATCTTTTATTACAACATTTTCATTTACAACTAACAATAATGTAATTATTATTTGATTTTCACTATTTACATCAATTTTTGTATTACAATCTTTTACATTTTCAAAACCTGAAACTGCATTTTTTACCATATTGTCTATTGATTCTTTTGATATCATCAATTCACCATTTTCATTTTTTAATAATATTCCTTGAGCCTCTTTTAGTTTTTCTTTTGATCTTTCATCAAAAAATATACATTTTATTGATAGTAACATAAATAATATACTTATTGCTAAAGTTATTTTTGATATAACTGGCCCTGTTAATAATGCTCTTATCATATCACTAACAGTGTCAAAATTTATCCAGTTAAAAATTAATAGACTTAATATTACGGCTATTATTAATATTATGTATGAATATACTACTAATGCAAATCTTTCTAAAAATTTCATTTTTGATTCTCCATTTCTTATTCTTTATCTTCTTTTTCTATTTCTTTTTCGTCGTCTTCATCTTTTTCTGTTTTTACACCTTGTACATGTACATTAACTTCTGCTACTTTTAACCCTGTCATATTTTCTACTGATTTTTTTACTCTATTTTGTATTTCAAATGCAACATCTGGTATTCTTGATCCATATTCTACAATAATATTTACATCAATTTTTACTTCTTTTTCATCAGCATCGACTTTTATTCCTTTTGATAAGTTTTTCTTTCCACTTAAAACTTCTGTTATTCCTCCTGCAAATCCTCCTGACATACTTGCTACTCCTGGTACTTCTGATACAGCTACACCAGCTATTACTGCAACTACGTCATTAGCAATTTTTATTCCATCGTTAGCTCCCTCTTCATTTTCTGTAATCTCTAATATTTCTTCTTTCTTTTCTTCCATTTTTTATCCTCCTTCTAGATAAATTTTATCTCTATTAGTATATCAATATTTTGCAAATTTTACAACTATTTTTACTTAATATTTTATTATTTTTTAAGTGTAAATATCACTATTGAGTTAGTCAAGACCCATAGGAAGACCCTAGATATGTTTTGACTACGAAATAGTTATATTTACACTTAGAAATAAAATATTTTATATAACTAGTATTGGCGTCCCCAAATTACCATTTTATCTGCTGGTTTACCACAACACACACATTTGTCATCTATATGTTCTTGTTCAAATGGAATACATCTTGATTTAGCTGCTGTAAGTTCTTTTATTTTTGCCTCACACTCAGCATTTCCACACCACATTGCTTTAATAAATCCTTGTTCTTTATTTATATTTTCTTGAAATTCCTCAAGATTATGTGCTGTTGTTGTTTTTGCTTCCATTCTCTTTTTACAAGTTTCAAACATATTATCTTGTATTTCGTTTAATATTCCCTCAAGCTTATTTTCTAATTCATTTAATTGTATTGTTATTTTTTCGGCAGTGTCTCTCCTTACAGCAACACATACTCCATTTTCTATGTCTCTTGGTCCTAATTCAATTCTTATTGGAACCCCTTTCATTTCCCAGTCATTAAATTTATAGCCTGGTGATACTTGATCTCTTAAATCTATTTCTGTTCTATATTTTGATTTTAATTTATTATATACTTCTTCTGCTTTTTCTTTTACTCCTTCTTTATGCATTGCAACTGGTACTATTACTACTTGAATTGGTGCTACTTTAGGTGGTAATTTTAATCCTCTATTATCTCCATGTGCCATTATTATTGCTCCAATTAATCTTGTTGATATTCCCCATGATGTTTGATATGCATATTCTTCTTTTCCTTCTCTATTTTGGAATTTTACTTCAAATGGTTTTGTAAAGTTTTGTCCAAAGTAATGTGATGTTCCTGATTGTAATGCTTTTCCATCATATGTCATTGCTTCTATTGTGTATGTTTCATCTGCTCCAGCAAATTTTTCTGTTTCTGTTTTTATCCCTTTTATTACTGGTATAGCTAAAAACTTTTCTGCAACATCTGCATATATTTCAAGCATTTTTAAAGTTCTTTCTTTTGCTTCTTCTGCTGTTTCATGTATTGTATGTCCTTCTTGCCATAAGAATTCTCTAGAACGCAAAAATGGTCTTGTTTCTTTTTCCCATCTTAATACGCTACACCATTGATTGTATACAAATGGTAAATCTCTCCATGATTTTAACCATTTTGAATACATTGTTGTAAATATTGTTTCTGAGGTTGGTCTTATACATAGTTTTTCATCTAATTTTTCTCCACCAGCTTCTGTTACCCATGCTACTTCTGGTGCAAATCCTTCTACATGATCTTTTTCTTTTTCTAGTAAACTTTCTGGTATTAATACTGGAAAATATGTATTTTTTACTCCTGTTTCTTTAAATAATTTATCTGCGTAGTTTTGAATGTTTTCCCATATTGCATATCCATATGGTCTTATTGCTATACATCCTTTTGTATCTGTATAGTCTGCTAATTCTGCTTTTCTTACAATGTCTGTGTACCATTGTGCAAAGTCTTCATCTATATTTGTTATTTCTTTTACAAAGTTTTTGTTATCTCCCATAATTATCTCCCTCATTCTTCATTTTTTTCAGCCACTTGATCTGGCTCTTCTTGATTATTTTGATTTTCGACTAATTCATCTATTACAATTTGCCTATTAGCATCTAGCTTGTATCTCGGTAGTTCTGGTAATCCTTCTAATGTTTCGTATCCAAACATTTTTAAAAATTCTGATGTTGTTTTATATGTTGTTGGTTTTCCTGGTAAGTCTGCTTTTCCGGCATCTTCTATTAATCCATAATCTAGTAATTTATAAATTGTTCCATCACTATTTACTCCTCTTATTGCTTCTATTTCTGCTCTTGTTGTTCTTGGATTATATGCTATTATTGCTAATGTTTCTAATGCTGCTGTTGATAGATTTGGTTTTGCTCTTTTGTCTAAAATCGGATATATGTAATCATAGTATTCTTTTTTGCTACATAATTGATATCCTTTTTCTACTTTTATTATTTCGATTCCTCTTGTTTCGTATTCTTCTTTCATGTTTCTTATTATTTGTTCTATTTGCTCTTTATCTAATTCTAATGCTAACATCAGTTCTTCTTCTGATACTATTCTTCCTGCTGCAAACAGTATTGCTTCTATTATTGATTTTATTTTTTGTATTTCCATTGTTTATTCCTACTTTTCTTTATTTTTAACGCTTATATTTTCTCATTTTTTTGGCTTTATGTCAAGCTTTTTTAGCGTTTTTATATAATTTAAACTTATTGTTTTTCATTTGCATATTAATAATTATTTTTAGCTTTTTATTTACTTTTTTATATTTTTATGATACTATAAAAAAAAGTTTATAAGGAGTGTCGCTTATGTCTGAAGAAAAAGATAATAAAAAAGAAATTGAAGTTATAAACGGTGATGGTACTAATTTAGTTATTTCTCCTGTTTATGAACATATTAATGCTGCTAAACCAAAGAGCAAAGATAAAAATCCTAAGAATATTATTGTTCCTGGTGAAAAAAAGAATGGTAATAACGAAAAAGTACGGAGATAGTGATAAATAATCACTATTTTCGTACTTTTAAATTAACTATTCAAATGTAGGATATCCATCTTCTCCTGTTTTCCAGTTTTTCCAGTTTGTGTTACTTCCTATATTATTATTTAAAGTTTCTATAAATGTTAAATTGTTTTTAATTTCATTTTCTGTTAAGCCTATTATTCCTTCTGTATGTGCTCCTATATTTATTGATTTCGTTGTGTCATAATATGTGTTTGTAATATTGGTTGTAGTTACAGTGTTTTCGTTTGTATAAATTGTTCCAATAATTCCTTTACTGCTTATTCCCGCGTTATAATAATTTTCTATGTTTAGTGTACTTGTCGTAGATAAAGTTGCTTGAGTTCCTATTGCTCCAGCATTACTACACTTACCCAAATTATAGCAATTTTCTATATTTACTTTAACAGTAGTACTCCAATTACTTCCAGACATTCCATTTAACATTGCATTTTTACATTCTCCTATATTATAGCAGTTTATTATATATAAATCTACATTTTCACCAAATCCTAATATTCCAGCTCCATCCGTTTTTCCTTTATTTCTACAATTATATATTAGTGAGCTATAACTACATCGTCCTATGATGCCTCCTATATTATTATCATTACCTGTTATAATACCTTCATTAATAGAATTACTTATTTGTACATTATTTGCGCCTCCTCCAACAATTCCTCCTGCGCCTCCATATGCATATGCTCTTCCTGTTATATTTATTGTTCCATAATTCACACAATTTTCTATTATTGCTCCGTTTCCTGGAAATGCTATAATTCCTGCAACCATATTATATCCTACTATATTGGCATAATTTTTACAATTTTCAATTAATTTTGAATCTCCTATTATAATTCCAGCTGCATGTCCATTACCTTTTATGTTACCTGATATTTCTAAATTTCTTATTGTTGTATAAGATGCATTACCATAGCCAAATAGCGCTGCTACATATTTTCCAATTCCATATATGCTATCTACAGGTGAATTCTCATAATTTATATAAATATTATTGATTTGAAATTTTTTACCGTCAAATGTACCTAAAAATGGTCTATTATTGTCTATGCCTATTGGAGTAAAACCTATACAACCTTCTTCTGTCTTTGTTAATTCAGTCTTTATATCTTCTACTATTCCATCAGTATTTAAATCTCCATATTTTGTTGTTTTATAATCATTATACGAAAATATTGATTTAAAATCCAAAGTTCTCATCAATGCCACATATTGATCTTTAAATTGATTTGATGTTATTACTAATTCTGCATTTCCTCCATTTACCATCATTGAAAATTCTACTAAGTCTTCTATACAATTTATTTGGAATGGATTATTCTCACTTCCATCCGCATTCCCACCTTTGCTTATATCTCCTGCATTGTCATCTTTTATTAATTCTTTTGGTCCTTCTGTTTTTCCATCTTTGTCTATTTCATAATATCTGTTCTTTTCTATAAATTTTACTACTAGCGTATCCCCACTATCCATTACCTCTGTTACACCATTACCTGCATTAGAGTTTAATTTTTCTTGTAGTTTATTTCTTTCTAAATTACCCATTACATCAGCATTCACTGCTTGTGCCACAGATACATCTATTATTTCTTTCTCTTCGCTAATTTCAGTTTCTTCTTTACTTTTTTGGGCCTGACTTATTATTCCATTATCTCCTGATAGTACACTTATTGATATACCTGCTAATATTAAAAGTACTACTATAGTGACGACTAAAGCAATCAATGTTATGCCTCTCATAGATTCTCTTTTTTTTCTCATTTCAAAACTCCTCCTCTGTATTTTTCTTGCATATATTTTACATTCTCTTTTTGCTAATTATATAATAGTGCTGTTTGCTTTGCAAGTAATTTTATCTTTAATTCTTTAACTTAAAG
>CAMEJH010000042.1 GCA_945919455.1 uncultured Clostridium sp.
TTAAATTTTAATGGTATATTATTTTTGGATGTAAATCCTTAATGAAGATAATTAAGGAAAAATAGGGGGATAAACAAATGAAAAATAAAGGTAAGATAATAATTATAATTCTAATAGTAATATTAGCTGGACTAATAATTTATTCAAATACAAAAACCAAATATAATCAAGTAGAAAAATTTACGATGTGCAAAATAATTGATTCAACTCAAATGGAAATAAATAACTATCAAGAAAATAAAATGCCATTCACAATTGAATCGTCTGATGATGTAGAAATAATGATAAATGGAATAAAGTATGAAAAAGGTAGAAGAATATACAAAACAGGAAAATATGAAATAAAAATAAGTAATAAAGAAAAGGCAGAAAAAGCAACAGTATATATTAAAGATATAGAAAGAAGTAATAAACACGAATATAATATATATTCAGTATTAACAACGTTACCAACATTATTTTCCAGTATGAATATAGTTAAAAATCCAGAACAACAAGGATATTATTGGACAAAAAGAATATCAACAATAGATATTGAAAAATTAAGAGAGCGTTGCCCAAATTTAGAGATATCTGAATATATTAATATACAATCAGAAGAAAATTATGATAAATCAATTGACATGGAAATGAAGTCATATGTAGAAAAAATTTTAAAACAAGATCCAAATGCATATTTTATTGTACATGTAGATGAGTTTAGATTTTATGCAGAATTTCCATTATTTGCAGAACTAGGGTTAACAGACAATAGATATAGTATAAATATATATACAGATGGAACATTAAGTTATACAAGAAAATACGAAATAGCAGAAGAAAGAAAATATGAAAAATTTCAAGAAGAGAAAAAGACTTACGAAGACTTACTAAACCAAATAAGAAGTAATACATATGATTCTAAAAAAATATATAAAGTAGCAGAATATTTAATGAATTCAAAATCTTATGAAAATTATAATTATAACTATTTATTAATATCAACATTAAAAGATAATGTAAATTATTTATTGCAATATCCCGACTTAATAAAGTTTGAAGACAAAAGAGTTGCAAAAGAAATGGAAAAAGCAAATTTCAGTAAAATTGTAGCTCAAGAACAGTTTAGTGAAATATCAGAAGATGGAAAAAATATATTTTTTGACTTAATTAATTTTAATAAACAAGAAATGGATGAGAAATATTTTAATCAACAAGACAAAGGAGATTATCTAATAATAACAGGAGCAAAACCATTTTATGGAACAGTAACGCAAAAAGAATTTGAAGAGTATATAGGAATAATATGTGATAAATACAAAGATAAATATACTATATTGTATAAGCCACATCCCTCAGCATTACCAGATGAGGAACAAGAAAAGTTTTTAACAGATCATAACATAAAGGTGCTACCAGGAAGAATACCAATGGAGGCAATATCATATATATATCCTAATTTAAAATTAGGTGGATTTGCAAGTTCATTATATATGAGTGTGGATGAAGGAAAAACTTTATTTTTCTTTGCAAGAAACAAAGAGTTATTGGTGGATCCATTAAATATACTTTATGATGACTTATTTTCAAATGCTGAATTTATACATTAAATAAAATAAACAAAGGAGATTAAAATTTATGAGAGAAATAGGAAAAATAAAAAATAGTATGAATGATAAAGCAATAACTTTGATTGCTTTGGTTGTAACAATAGTTGTGCTATTGATTTTAGCAGCAGTAAGCATAAGTATGCTAACAGGGGAAAATGGAATAATTAATCAAGCAAGTAAATCAAAAACAAATACAGATATTGGAATGGAAAAAGATTTTATTAATTTAGCAATGTCAGCTATAAAAACAAATAAACTGTCAAAAGGAGATGATTCAGCAGTAACTAGTGATGAATTACAAAAAGAAATAAACAAGTATACAAAAGATGCAACAGTTACTGGAACTGGAATATTAACAGTAGAATACAATAGTGGAAGAAAGTATGAAGTGGATGGAAACGGAAGTATATTAGAGTATGGAGAAAGCTATGATGGAATGTATAGTGTTCCTGGACTAGAAGGAAAAATCGCTCCTACAGAAATATTTGAGTATGAATTAGTAAGCAACTCTGAAAGTGCATCAATAGAACTATCAGAATTACCTGTAAAAAAAGCTAAAATTACAGGAATCAAGGGAATTTATTGTAATTCATTAGAGGGAGGAGTTTATAATCCAGAAACAGGTGAGTATGTAAACACTCATTATGAAATAAAATATGATAATAAAACAATATCAGATACTTTAGTTGTTCCATATCAAGTAGAAGGAAAATATGTAAAAGATCCAGATACAGGAACTTATGGTAATGAAAATGAATTTTATACAATAACAGAAGCTCAGATAAATTGTGTGTGTGGAAGCGACGGATGGAGAGGAGTATCATTACCAAAAATAAAGACAATAATATTTCCAAATACTATTACAAAAATAGTAGGAAAAGGTGGAAGTAATGCCTATAATCCAACATTGGAAAGAGTTGTTTTACCTAATAAGTTAGTTGAAATAGGAGATGAATGCTTTAGTTCGACTAAAATAGCTAATATAACTATTCCTGATACTGTGACATATATAGGGAAATATGCATTTGCTGGTTGTACTAATCTGACAAACATAATAATACCAGATAGTGTAACAAACATAGAAATAGGTATATTGAGCGAATGCAACAGTTTAACGAATGTAACAATCCCTAATGGTGTAACGAATATAGGAAAATATGCATTTGGATATTGTAGGAACTTAACCAGTATAAAATTGCCAACTAGTGTATCTAGTATAAGTGAAGATGCTTTTTATGGATGCGATAATTTGAAAACTATAATAATAAAAAGAAATCCAGGAGATACTACCAAAATAAGCGGAGAACCATGGGGAGCTACAAATGCAAATGTAATGTATATAGAAATAGATGCTGAATATGAAGAATTTGCCATTAATTATGTAGCTGATAAAAGCCAAGAAGAATTAGAAGAATTGCTATTAAAAAGCATGCTTTATACTGGAACATTTGAAGAATTATTATCAGAAGAGGATATGACCAAAACAGACTTGGAGCAACAAGCTAGCAAAGATGGTATGTCATATATAGAATTTTTAAAATTCAGTTTGATATATCAGAAAGTAGGGACTATTCCATGGACATTGGTTGAATATGAAACTTGGTTACAAGGTGGAAGTGGAAAGACTGTTGAAGAACTTGAAAACTTATTTGTACAAAAAAATGGAGATACTGGAACATTTGATGATTTATTAGCTCAAGAAGGAATTACTAGAGAACAGTTTGAAGAAGAAATCAAAAATATGGGATTTAGATCAGAAGAAGATTTCCTAAAATATGTTATATATATATAGAAGATTGAGAGAAAGATACGAGATGAAATAACAAGTATAAAAATAACTAGATATAATATTGGGGCGGAAAACTTAAAAGTTTTCTACTTCAATATTTTTTTCTAGAAATTTATGTTGATTATTAGAATAATACAGTTGTATGAATATATTAAAGTTTATCATTAAGTTTTATAATTAAAGAATATTCAAAAGACTTAAATATGTAGTAATAAAATGATTTGAAAAATTTATAAAAATCTTGATTTAAATTAGTTTTATTGATATACTGAATTTGCATTTATTCATTAATTATAAAAATTAATGAAAAGTATATATTGTATATATTCAAATAGAGCAAAAGATGTGATGTAAAATGATATAATAACATTAATTATATTAAAATTTAAAAGGAGCAAAAGAAAAATGAAAAATAAGGGTAAAATAATAATTGTTATAATTATAATAGCAATATTATTTGGGATGATAATTTATTCAAATATAAAAACTAAATACAATCAAGTAGAAAAATTTACAATGTGCAAAATTATTGATTCAACTCAAATCGAAATAAATAACTATCAAGAAAATAAAATGCCATTCACAATTGAAGCGCCGGATGATGTAAAAATAATTGTAAATGGAATAAAATATGAAAAAGGGATAAGAATATACAAAACAGGAAAATATGAAATAAAAATAAGTAATAAAGAAAAGTCAGAAAAAGCAACAGTGTATATTAAAGACATAGAAAGAAGTAATGAACATGAATATAATATATATTCAACAGTAGCAACATTACCCACACTATTTACTAGTATGAATATAATAAAAGAACCAGAACAAAAGGGATATTATTGGACACAAAGAACGGCAACAATAGATGTAGAAAAACTTCAAAAATATTGCCCTAATTTAGAAATATCTAAATACATAAATCTAGAAGATAAAAATAAATCTGAAGAATTAATAGTTAATGAAATAAAAGAATATATTAAAGAAACAATTCAGAAAGATAAAAATGCACACTTTAATTTGCATATAGAAGATTCAAGGTTTTATTTGGAATTTGCAATATTTGCAGAGTTAGGATTATCAGACAATAGGTATAATATAAATTTGTATTCAGATGGAACATTAAGTTATGCTAGAGAATATGAGATATGTCAAGCACATAAATATGAACGATTTAAGGAAGAACAAAGAACGTATGCAGACATATTAAATAAAGTAAGAAAAAATGATTATGAGAATCAAAAAACAGATAAAATAGCATCATATTTAATTAATACAGAATTTTATAAAAATGAATATTATAATTATAATTATCTACTTGTGTCAACAACAAGGAAGAACATAAATTATATCATACAGTATCCAAACCTAATAAAATATGAAGACAAAAGAGTAGCAAAAGAAATGGAAAAGTCAAATTTAACTAAAATAATAGCAGAAGAAAAATTTAATGAATGTTCAGAGCAAAGTAAAAATATGTTTTTTGATCTAATAAACTTTGATAAAGAAGAAATGGATAATAAATATTTTAATAATAAAGATAAAGAAGAATACTTAATAATAACTGGGACAAATCCTTTTTATGGTAAAGGTAGCAAAGAGAAATTTGAAAGACTAATTAAAAAAGTTTGTGAAAAATATGAAAATCAATATGCAATTTTATACAAACCACATCCATCAGCACTACCAGATGAAGAACAAGAAAAATTCTTATCAGATATGAATATAAAAGTTTTACCAGGAAGAATTCCAATGGAGGCAATATCATATATATATCCAAACTTAAAATTAGGTGGTTTTGCAAGTTCTTTATATATGAGTGTTGACGAAGGAAAAACTTTATTCTTCTTTGAAAAGAATAAAGATAGATTAGTTGAACCATTAAATATTCTTTATGATAGTCTGTTTTCAGAAGCAGAATTTATAAATTAATACAAGGGAGAAAAAAATATGAAAAGATTTAAAACAAATGGAATAACATTGATTGCGTTAGTAGTTACTATAGTAGTTCTATTAATACTAGCGGGAACAAGTATCTCAATGTTGGCAGGCGAAAATGGAATAATAAATCAAGCTAAAGAATCTAGAGAAAGAACTATACAATCAAAAATAGAAGAGATTGTAAATTTAACAGTAACAGAAATGATTGGGATAAATAAAGGGGATACAAGTGGAATAAAGCCAAATGATATTGCTAATAAGATAAATTCTGATTATGAAGAATATACACAAGTATATGCCAAATTAAGCACCTTCCCAACAATAATTATATTCCCAGAAGAAGGAAATAAAGAAGTTCCAGTCAATCTAGATTCAGTAGCATTTGGCATTGATGACATATATAATGTTCCAGGTGCTAAAGATAAAATTGCGCCAGTAGAATTATTTGACTATGAAATAGTAGATAAAGTTCAAAAAAAGGCAAGAATAACAGGAATAAAAATACAATATTGTAATGGTAGCCAAACTGGTTATAATCCAGAAACTGATGAGAATGATATAACAAATACAAACTATGATATAATATATAATGGAACAACAATTTCAGATACATTAGTAATACCATATGAAGTACAAGGAAATTATGTTAAAGATACAACAACTGGTAATTATGGAGATGAAAAAGAACTATATGAGATAACAGAAGTAAATGTATATGCATATGGAATTGTAAATGAAAATTTAGGTGGTGATTGGGCTGGATATACTTTCCCAAATGTTGAAACAATAATTTATCCAAACACGGTAGAAAAAATATATGGAAAATGTCGTTATAATTACTGGGAAAATACAACATTAAAGAAAGTAGTATTATCTAATAATTTAAAAGAAATAGGAGAAGCTGCATTTTCAAAATGTATTAATTTAGAAAGTATAACAATACCAAAAGGAGTAATAAGTATAGGAAAATCTGCATTTCTAAACTGTACAGGAATAGTAAACATAAAACTACCAACTACAGTGTCTAGTATAGAAAGTGATGCTTTTAGTGGATGCGATAATTTGAAAACTATAATAATAAGAAGAAATTCAGGAGACACTGCAGAAATAAGTGGAAAACCATGGGGAGCTACAAATGCGAATGTAGTATATATAGATACTGACTATGAAGAATTTGCCATTAATTATGTAGCTGATAAAAGCCAAGATGAATTAGAAGAATTGATATTAAAAAGCATACTTTATACTGGAACATTTGAAGAATTATTATCAGAAGAGGATATGACCAAAACAGACTTGGAGCAACAAGCTAAAGAAAATGGTATGTCATATATAGAATTTTTAAAATTCAGTTTGATATATCAACAAGTAGAGCCGATTCCATGGACATTGGTTGAATATGCGACTTGGTTGCAAGGTGGAAGTGAAAAGACAATTGAAGAACTGGAAACACTATTTGTGCAAAAAGAAGGAGGAAGCGGAACATTTGATGATTGGTTAGCTCAGAAAGAAATTACTAGAGAACAGTTTGAAGAAGAGCTTAAGGCTGAAGGATTTAGATCAGAAGAAGATTTTCTAAAATGTTTTATATATTTTGAATAATAATAGAAAAAAACAGTTGACAACTAACAAAAAAAACAAATATAATAAAGAAAAATAAAGTCTGCAAAATAAAATTGCAGACTTTAAAAATATATTCAAATCAGAGGAGAAACATATGGATTATATAGACATAATAATGCCAGTATATAATTGTGAAAAATATGTACAAGAAGCAATAGAATCCGTAAAAAAGCAAACATATCAAAATTGGAGATTAATTATAATAGAAGATGCATCAAATGATAACACTTTAGGAAAAATTCAAGAAATTATAAAAGATATCAAGGAAAAAGTATTTCTAATTAAAAATACTAAAAATAAAGGAGTTGCTGTATCAAGAAATTTAGGAATAGAAAAATCTACAAATAAATATATTGCATTTTTAGATTCAGATGATATATGGGAAGCAGAAAAATTAGAAAAGCAAATAAAATTTATGAATGAAAATAAATATGCATTTACATACACATTATACAAATATTTAAAAAATGGTAAAGAAAAAACAGTAAAAATTTTTCCTAAAAGTTTAAGCTATAAACAAGCACTAAAAAATACTTTTATTTTAACATCAACAGTTATGATAAATACAGAAAAAATAGATAGAAAGTTAATAGAAATGCCAAAGCTAGAAAGTGAAGATACGGCAACATGGTGGAAAATATTAAAAGATGGAAATATTGCATATGGATTGAAAGAAAATTTACTGACATATAGAATTACTCCAAATGGTTTATCTTCAAATAAGATTAAAAATTTGAAAAGAACATGGAATTTATATAGAAGGCAAGAAAATTTAAATATAATACATTCAATATATTATTTTATAAATTATATGTTAAATGCAATAACAAAAAGAATGGTATAGAGGTTAGAATGGAAAAAAAGATAGAAATTTTATTATCTGTAATGAATTTGAAAGACGAAAAAGAATATCAAAATTTAATAAATAAAAACAACATAAAAGGGCGAGTTATAGCAATAAATCAAGTAGAAGATGAAAAAGCTATATTTAATAAAGTTAATGGAAAACATAAAATATTTTCATACAAAGAAAAAGGAGCTAGCAAAAGTCGTAATAGGCTTTTAGAAAAGGCAAATGGCGATATTTGTATTTTTGCAGATGATGATACAAAATATGTAGAAAACTATGAAGAAATAATAAAAAAAGAATTTAAAAATAATCCAGAAGCAGATGTTATAATATTCTATATTGAAAATAAATATACCAAACGAGAAAAAATAAAAAAAATCGGAGATAAAAAACTAACATTTTTGGATGTTATGAGAGTAAGAACAAGCGAGATAGCAGTAACGAAAGAAGCAATAGAAAAAATAAGAAAAATGAACATAAAATTTGACTGTAATTTTGGCCCAGAAGGCAAGTTTTTAAAAGGAGAAGAAACAATATTTATTTCTGATTTGTTAAAAAATGGATTTAAAATATATAGTGTAAACAAAAAGATTGGAACAGTAGAAGATACAGAAAGTACATGGTTTGCAGGTTATAATGAAAAATATTTATATGATCAAGGAGCAATATTTTATAGACTTTCATCTAAGATGTATAAGGCATTGATTTTGCAATATGTTATTAGAAAGTATTTTCAGTATAAAGAAAATGTTAGCATTTACAAAGCTTATAAACAGATGTGTTTAGGTGCTAAAGAATGTGAAGAAATATATAAATAAGAGGAAAATATGGAAAATAAAATAAGTGTAGTAGTAACAATATATAATACACCAGAAAAGTATTTAAGAAAATGTATAGATAGCATAGTAAATCAAACCTTAAAAGAAATAGAAATAATACTAATAAATGATGGTTCAACACAAGAAATACAAAAAATTTGTGAAGAATACGAAAAAAAGGATAGTAGAATAAAACTAATAAATCAAAAAAATCAAGGAGAATCAGTAGCAAGAAATGTTGGGATAGCTAATTCCACAACAAATAACATAACTTTTGTAGATAGTGATGACTGGATTGAACCTAATATGTGTGAAAAAATATATAACTACATAAAAACAATAAATGAAGAATATGAAATAATAATATTTAACTGTTTTGTAGATTATCCAAACAAACAAATAAAAAATGATTTTTATCCAAAACAAGGACTATTGGATGAAAAAGACCTAGAAGAAATACAACTACAAAATATAGAAAAAGGAATAACAAAATATTATCCTCCAGAATCAAATGTTTCAGTACCATGGGCAAAAGTATATAATAAACAATTCATAAATAAAAACAATCTAAAATTTGTACCCAATATAATAAGAATGCCAGATGCAATATTTAATATGGAAGTATTTGAAAAAGCTAGAAAAATATATGTATTACAAGAATATTTATACCATTATCAGAAAAATGAATTTGCAATATGTCAAAGATATTCAAAAGATACAATAAATTATTATGAAACATATTTTAAATTTGTTAAACAATATATACAAAAGTATAATAAGAACGAAAAATTTAAAGATACATTAAATTTAAAAATAGTAACAAGTATAGATAAATATATGTATAATTACTTTTTCCATAAAGACAATCCACAAAAAGATTTAGACAAAGAATTTAAAGAATTGCTTGACAAAGAATTATATAGAAATGCTATAAAAAAGGCAAAAACAGAATATTTAAGTACATATCAAAAATTAATACTTAAATATGCAGAAAAGAAGAGAATAATAATTTTAAAAATATTATACAAAATTAAAACAATATTAAAAAATATGAGGTGATTTAAATGTTAAAATTTACAAAAATGCAAGGATTAGGAAATGACTATGTTTATATGGATGCAATAAATCAACAAATAGATAATGCATCAGAATTAGCCAAAAAAGTAAGTGACAGACATTTTGGAATTGGATCAGATGGGCTAATTTTGATATGTGAAAGCAAAATTGCAGATTTTAAGATGAGAATGTTTAATTCTGATGGAAGTGAAGCAGAAATGTGTGGAAATGGAATACGTTGTGTTGGGAAATTTGTCTATGATAAAAAATTAACAAATAAGACAGTCCTATCAATAGAAACATTTGCAGGAATAAAACACTTAAATTTAAATATTGAAAATGGTAAGGTAAAAACAGTAAGAGTTGATATGGGAGAACCAATATTAGATCCTAAAAAAATACCAGTTATATCAGAAGAACAAATAGTAAAAAATTTGAAAATAAAAGTACAAGATAAAGATTTTATATTTTCATGTGTATCAATGGGAAATCCACACGCAATAACAATAGTAGAAAATGTATCTGAATTTGATGTTGATAAATATGGAAAAGTTGTCGAAATAAATGAGACATTCCCTAAAAAGACTAATGTAGAATTTATAGAAATAATAGATAAGCAACATGTAAAAATGAGAGTATGGGAAAGAGGAGCAGGAGAAACACTAGCATGTGGGACTGGTGCATGTGCAACAACTGTAGCATGTTTTCTAAATGGTTTAACTGAAAGAAAAATAAAGGTAGAATTACTAGGAGGAATACTAGATATTTATTGGAATGATAAGGATAATCATGTATATATGACAGGACCAGCTGTTACAGTTTTTGAAGGGACTTTAGAATAAAAAATAAATGACTTAACAGTATAAAAAACTACTTGACATTAAAAAAAATTAATAATATACTGAAAGCAAGTTTTGGAAAATATTTTCAGAACTTGCTGTTTATGTTTAAAAGCATAAACATAAAAAACAAAAAGGAGGCTAAATTCAATGAACAATTTAATTGAAATTAGATGGCACGGAAGAGGTGGCCAAGGTGCAAAAACTGCTTCATTATTATTGGCAGATGCAGCATTCAACACTGGAAAATACATACAAGGATTTCCTGAATATGGACCAGAAAGAATGGGAGCACCAATTACAGCATATAACAGAATAAGTGATGCACCAATAACAATACATAGTAACATATATGAACCAGATTATGTAGTAGTAGTTGATGACACATTACTATCATCAGTACCTGTAACAGCAGGGCTAAAAAAAGAAGGAGCAATTGTAATAAATACAACAAAAACTCCAGAGCAATTAAGAGAATTATTAAAAGGATATGAAGGAGCAGTATATACAATAGATGCAAGAAAAGTATCAGAAGAAGCATTAGGAAAATATTTTCCAAACACACCAATGCTTGCAGCAATAGTAAAAGTAACTGGAATAATGACAGATGAAGAATTATTAGCAGATATGCAAAATTCATTTAAACATAAATTTGCTAAAAAGCCAGAAGTAATAGAAGGAAATATGAAAGCCTTAGAATTAGCACTAAAGGAGGTAAAAAGAATATGACAGAAATAAATGCAAAAACACCTATGGAGAAAATGACAATAGGTGGAAATATATATACAGCAGGAAATGCAAAAGAGTTCAAAACAGGAGATTGGAGAAGCATGAGACCTGTTTGGATTGAAGAAAAATGTAAACAATGTGGACTATGTTTTGCAGTATGTCCAGATAATTCAATTCCAGTAGGAAAAGATTTAAAAAGAACAGACTTTAATTATGACTATTGTAAAGGATGTGGAGTTTGTAGTAAAGCATGTCCATTCGGAGCAATAGAAATGAAAGAGGAGGGTGTAGAATAATGAGTATAAGAGAAAGATTAAGTGGAAACGAAGCAACAGCAGTTGCGATGAAACAAATAAATCCAGATGTAGTTGCAGCCTTTCCAATAACACCATCAACAGAAATACCACAATACTTTTCAACATTTGTTGCAAATGGAGAAGTAGATACAGAATTTGTTGCAGTAGAAAGTGAACACAGTGCAATGTCAGCAACAATAGGAGCAGAAGCTGCAGGAGCAAGAGCAATGACAGCAACATCTGCAAACGGATTATCATTAATGTGGGAAATGATATACATAGCATCAAGTTTACGTTTACCAATAGTAATGGCATTAGTAAACAGAGCTGTATCTGGACCACTAAACATACATAATGATCAATCAGACGCAATGGGAGTAAGAGATGCAGGATGGATAATGCTATTTTCAGAAAACAACCAAGAAGCATATGACAATATGTTAATGGCACATAGAATTGCAGAGCATAAAGATGTATTATTACCTGTAATGATATGTCAAGATGGATTTATAACATCACATTCAATAGAAAATATCGAACTAGAAAATGATGAAGAAGTTAAAAAATTCGTAGGCGAGTACAAACCAGAACATTATTTGCTAAATGCTGATGAACCAGTAGCAATGGGACCATTAGATTTACAAGCATACTTATTTGAACACAAAGCACAACAAGCAGAAGCTATGAAAAATGCTAAAAAAGTAATCAAAGAAGTAGCAGAAGATTTTGAAAAATGGACAGGAAGAAAATACGAATTTTTCGAAAAATATAAACTAGATGATGCAGAAATTGCAATCGTATGTATGAACTCTACAGCAGGAACAACAAAAGCTGTTGTAGATAAATTAAGAGAGCAAGGAGTAAAAGCAGGACTTCTTAAATTAAGAATGTTTAGACCATTCCCAGCAGAAGAAATTGCAGAAGCTTTATCACACTTAAAAGCAGTAGCAATATTAGACAAAGCTGATTCTTTAAATGGAGCAGGTGGAGCTTTATTCGAAGATGTAACATCAGCAATGTATGTAAATAAAAAATCAGTTCCAATGGTAAACTATGTATATGGAATTGGTGGAAGAGACACAACGGAAAAACAATTAGAATCAGTATATTCTGACTTAGCAGAAATTGTACAAAGTGGAAATGTAGGAAATCCTTATAGATATTTAGGATTAAGAAAGGGGGAAAACTAAAATGGCATATGATTTAAAAGATGTAGTGGCAAATAAGCCATCAAGATTCACAGAAGGACACAGAATGTGTGCAGGATGTGGAGCCCCAGTAGTTGGAAGAATGATAATGAGAGCCTTAAAACCAGAAGACCATGCAGTTGTTGCAAATGCAACAGGATGTATGGAGGTATCAACATTTATATATCCATACACAGCATGGACAGACTCATTTATACATACAGCATTTGAATGTGCAGGAGCAACATGTGCAGGAGCAGAAGCAGCATATAAATCAATGAAAAAACAAGGAAAATTACCACAAGATAAAAATACAAAATTCATAGCATTTGGTGGAGATGGAGGAACTTATGATATAGGTTTACAAAGTTTATCAGGTGCAATGGAAAGAGGTCATGACATGGTATATGTATGTTATGACAATGGTGCATATATGAA
>CAMEJH010000043.1 GCA_945919455.1 uncultured Clostridium sp.
ATTTCAAAGAAAGGAGAAATTCGTATAATAAATATATTTACATTATACGAGGAATTGATATGAGAATTAGAATAGACTTAAAAATTCTTATTTTTTTTGCTTTATTTTATTTGACTAACCAAATTGAGATATATTTAATAATAATGGTATTTTGTATAGCACATGAATTGGGACATATGATAATGGGATTAATATTAAAAATGAAACCAGAAAGAGTAGAAATTATCCCTTGTGGATTAGCGATTTCCTTTAAAACTAATCCAGATGATTTGAACTTTAAAATAAAAAATGGAAACCTGTTAGAAGTAAAAAAAATATTTGTTGCTATAACAGGACCAGTAGTGAGTTTAATATTAGCAATATTATATATTTATTTTGATCCTTTTTACATAACAAAACAAGATGCAATTTATTCAAATATACTAATATTAATATTTAATTTAATGCCTTTATATCCACTAGATGGCGGAAGAATAATAAAAGGAATTTTACATATAGAATATGGCAATAAACAAGCTAAATGCATTATAAATAAAATATCTAATATAACAATGGTTGTATTAACAATTATAAGTAGTATAGCAGTATATTATTATAAAAATATAGCAATATTTCTAATATGTATATTTTTATGGATAATAACATTACAGGAAAATAAGAAATTCAGATCCAATTTGAGAATGTATGAAATATTGGAAAAAAAGTAACTTGACTAACATTAAAAATAGTTGTAATATGATAACGAAAGAGGTATAAAATGTTAGAAAAATGCACAATATGTCCGCATAAATGTGGAATAGATAGAACAAAACAAATAGGAAGATGTAAATCAACAGATAAAATAAAAATTGCATTATATTCAGTGCACAATTTTGAAGAACCATGTATAAGTGGAGAAAAAGGCTCAGGAACAATATTTTTTTCCAACTGCAATATGAATTGCATATATTGCCAAAATTATGAGATAAGCCAATTAGGAAAAGGAAAAGAAATATCAATAGAAGAGCTATCACAAATAATGCTAGAGCAACAAGAGAAAGGTGTAGAAAATATAAATTTAGTGACTCCAACCAGTTATGCTATTCAAATAATAGAAGCAATAAAAATAGCAAAAAAACGAGGATTAAAAATACCGATCGTATACAATACAAATGGATACGAAAGTGTAGAAACTTTAAAATTACTAGAAGGCTATATTGATATATATTTACCAGATTTAAAATATTATGACAATGAATTAGGAAAAAAATATTCAAAAGTAAATGATTATTTTAAAATAGCGACAGAAGCAATAAAAGAAATGTATAGACAAGTAGGACAACCTATGCTAAACAAAAATGGTATAATGAAAAAGGGGCTTATGATAAGACATTTAATATTACCTAATAATGTGGAAAATAGTAAATATATATTAAAATGGATAAAAGAAAATATAGATAATAATGTATATGTAAGTATAATGGCACAATATTTTCCAACATACAAAGCAAAAGAAACAGAAGATTTAAATAGAAAATTAACTAAAAAAGAGTATGAAGAAGTAGAAAACTATTTATATGATTTAGATTTAGAAAATGGTTATATTCAAGAACTGGGAGAACATGAAGAAGAATATGTACCAAAATGGGAAATTTAAAAAAATAGTTGAAAATTTAAATCTGTTGTGATATGCTCAAGAAAAAACGGAGGTTGATTTATTATGACAGAAGCAGATAAACATTTTATAGAAACATGTAAAGAAATAATTAAAAATGGTTATTCTTCAGAAGGAACAAATGTAAGGACAAGATGGGAAGATGG
This sequence comes from uncultured Clostridium sp., assembly GCA_945919455.1. Classification (GTDB taxonomy): domain Bacteria; phylum Bacillota; class Clostridia; order TANB77; family CAG-508; genus CAG-269. The sequence continues at coordinate 1,801 of CAMEJH010000043.1, forward strand.
CTCAGAAGCAAATTACGTATCAATAGTAGGAGTGACAAATAAATATGATGTTGGAAAAGAGTTTCCAATGATAACATTACGTAATAATAGTCAAACAGTAAAAAGAGCAATAGATGAAGTATTGTGGATTTGGCAAAAAAAATCAAACAATGTAAAAGATTTAAATTCACATATTTGGGATCAATGGGCAGATGAAAATGGTTCAATTGGAAAAGCATATGGATATCAAATGGGAAAAAAATATGAATTCAAAACAAAACAAGGAATTCAAAAAATGGATCAAGTAGATTTTGTATTATATCTACTAAAAAATGATACATCAAGCCGTAGAATAATGACAAACATATTTAATCATTCAGAATTAAAAGACATGGCATTAGAACCATGTGTTTATGGAACTCAATGGCTTGTAAAAGGTGGAAAATTACACTTAATATTAAATCAACGTTCACAAGATATGCTAGCAGCAAATGGATGGAATGTAATGCAATATGCTGCATTACAGTGTATGTTTGCACAAGTTGCAGGATTAGAAGTAGGAACATTAACACATAATATAGGAGACTGTCATATTTATGACAGACATATTCCACTAGTAAAAAAACTAATAGAAGCAGAAGCTATGGATGTACATCCAAAATTAGTAATCAAAAATCCAACAAAAGACTTTTATGAATTTAAAGTAGAAGATTTTGAAATAGAAGGATATGATTATAATAAAGAAATAAAACTAGGGAAAATACCGGTAGCAGAATAAAGAGAGGGAATAAAGATGTTAAGTATAATTGTAGCAAAAGCAAAAAATAATGTAATTGGGAAGAACAATGAATTAATATGGCATTTACCAGAAGATTTAAAAAGATTCAAAAAACTAACAACAGGACATACTATAATAATGGGAAGAAAAACATTTCAAGCATTAGGAAGAGTTTTACCAGAAAGAAAACATATAATATTCAGTCAAAATCCAGATTTTAAAGTAGATGACCCAAATGTTGAGATTGTACATTCAATGCTTCAAATTCAAGAATACATAGAAAATGAAGAAGAAAACTTTGTAATAGGTGGAGCAATGATATATAATTTATTAATGCCATATGTTACAAAAATGTATGTAACACAAATAGATAAGGAATTTGAAGGAGATGCGTTTTTTCCAAAAATAGATGAGGAAAAGTGGAAAGAAGTAGAAAGAATTCCAGGAATAAAAGATGAAGAAAATAGTTTGGATTATGAATTTATAACATATGAAAAAAAGTAAATGAGTTAATGTTAAATGTACCGTAAAATATTGACTGTTCTAAATACTAATATATTAATATTTAGAAGCAAAAGACTTAATGGTAGACCACAGCTATGTTTTTTGCGAAAAAATATTAATATATTAGTATTTAGAACTATTTTATAAATTTGAGTTCAAATATAAATAAAGGGGGAATCAAAATGGGTTTGAAAGTTGAAAATGTAGTAAAACATTTTGGAGAAAAACTAGCAGTAGACAATATAAGCTTCGAAATGAAAGAACCAGGAGTGTTTGGCTTACTTGGAACAAATGGAGCTGGAAAAACAACAACAATTAGAATGATGTTAGGAATATTAAAAAAAGACTCAGGAGAAATAACTTGGAATGGAAAGCCAGTTGAAAGAAAAAATGTAAATTTTGGATATCTACCAGAAGAAAGAGGAATATATCCTAAAACCAAAATTTATGAACAATTAATATATTTTGCAGAATTAAAAGGAATGAAAAAGGAAGAAGCGTGTAAAGAAATAGATTATTGGATGAAAAGACTAAAAGTTGATGAATACAAAGATGTATTAGCAGAAAAATTATCAAAAGGAAATCAACAAAAAGTACAATTTATAACAGCAATACTACATGATCCAGAATTAATAGTACTAGATGAACCATTTAGTGGACTAGATCCTGTAAATACAGAAATATTAAAAGAAGTAATATTAGAACTAGTGGAAAAAGGAAAATACATAATAATGTCGAGTCATCAAATGACATCAATCGAAGAGTTTTGTAGCGAAGTAGTAATTATAAATAGAGGAAAAACAGTACTAAAAGGAAATTTAAAGGAAATAAAAGATTCATATCCTGCAAAGAAACTAGAAATAAGTGTAAAGCAGGACATAGATTCATATATAAACGAACTTGGAATGAAAATAGAAAAAAATATTGATAAAACATATGAAATAAAAATAGAAAATGAAGAACAAGCACATACATTAATGAAAAAACTAGTAGAAGATAATATATCAATAAATAAATTTGAACTAAAGAAACCAAGCTTAAATGATATATTTATAGAAAAGGTAGGTGCTTGAGTATGAAAGATTTATTTACAGTAGCAAAATTTACAGTAAAAGATATGGTAAAAAGAAAATCATTTATTATATCAAACTTAATAATATTATTAATAATAGTATTAGCATTTAATATACCAAATATATTAAATGCCATAAGAGGTGAAGACGCAGGAACATCAAAAACAAAAATATTAATAATAGACGAAAATAATATTTTTGAAGGAACATTAGAACAAATAAACAATATGGAATTAGATTATGATGCAATAATAACAAATGATTCAGTAAAATTTGAAGATATAAAACAAAAAATAGAAAATGAAGAAATTGAAGAAGCAATAAAAATTACAGAAAAAGAAGGACAAATAAATATAGAATATATAGTAGAAAATTTAGCAATGATGGCTCAAATGCCAGAACAATTAGTAAATGCCATAACAACAATATATAGTAATTTGCAAATATCAAAATTAGGATTAACACAAGAACAACTACAAAGTTTGGTACCAAATTTTAACTTTGAAATGAAACAAACAGAAGAACAAGAAGTTCATGGAAATCAATTTGCCATGATGTTAATGTCAATTGTATTATTTTATGCAATATATTTCTGTGCATATCAAGTATCTAGTTCAATAACAACAGAAAAAACATCTAAAATAATAGAGACGCTTGTAACGTCTACAACACCAAAAACAATTGTATTAGGAAAAACAATTGGAATAGGTATAGTAGGATTATTACAAATTGCAGCAATAATAGCAACAGCACTAATATCAAATTCACTATTCTTAGAAGAAGGAATTTTAGATGGAATAATAGATTTTTCTAATATAACACCATTTTTAGGAGTTATTACAGGAATATACTTTATATTAGGATATGCTACATATGCATTATTATATGCATTAACTGGTTCAACTGTAAGTAAACCAGAAGATGTACAATCAGCAAATGGACCGATAGCAATAATAGCTGTTATAGGATTTTATTTAGCATATTTTACAATGATGAACCCAACAAGTGAATTAAATCAATTGGCCGGAATATTACCAATATCATCACCATTTTGTATGCCATTTAGAGTAATGATGGGAATTGCAACAGGACAAGAAATAGCAATATCAATAGCTGTATTACTTGTAACTATAGTTGTTGTTGCAAACATATCAATAAAAATATATTCTCAAGCAATTTTGAACACTGGAAGTAAAATTGGATTAAAAGATATGTTGAACATGTATAAAAATAAAAACATATAAAAAGAACCGACACTAAATTGTCATAAAAAAATAAAAACCTCCATATACATTAATAAACAAAAAATGTAGAGGAGGTTTTTTTATGGATATAAACATAACAAAAGAAACATTAAATGTTAATAAAATTGTATGTGAGAAAAAAGAAACTATTGATGTACAAGGAGATATGATAGTTCCTGATTCCAAACCAGATATATTAAATACAATAAATACAAGTGGAAATGTATGTATATATAAAAAAGAAGTAATGGATGGAAAAATAAGAATAGATGGAAACATCCTAACATATATAATGTATTTAGCAGATGAAGATAAAGATAATATAAGAGGATTAAATACAGGGTTAGATTTTTCAGAAACAATAAATGTTCCAGAAGTACAAAGTGGAATGAATGTAGATATAAGTACAAAAATAAAACTAATAGATTGTAAAGTTTTAAATGGTAGAAAAATAGGAATAAAAATATCATTAGAAGTTAATATGAAAATATATTCCAAAGAGGATATCAATATTACTACAAATATGAATGACAATAATATACAAACACTAAGCAAAAACATAAAAATAAATTCATTATTAGGTGATGGGACTACTAAAGCATATGTAAAAGAAAATGTATCGATACCATCTACAGATAATCTAGCAGAAATTTTAAATGCACAAACATGTTTAGTAGATAAAGATATAAAAGTTAGTTACAATAAAGTACTTGCTAAATCAGAAGTAGAAATTAAAATAGTATATTTAACAGAAGATGGTAGAATTTGTACATCTAGAAATAGATTGCCTTTAGTTGGATTTATAGATATGCCAAACATAAAAGAGGAAAATATATGTGAAACTTCTTATATGACAAAAAATATAATAATAAAACCTAATACAATTGAAGAACATTCTGTATATATAGAATTAGAAGTAGAAATATCTTGCATGGTTTATGAAGAAAGAGAAATAAAAATTATACAAGATATGTATTGCCCTGGACAAAGAATGCAATTTGATACGGCGATGGTTAATACTATTACAAATAAACAATGTAAGAGAAATATATGTAACATTAGAGAAAAAGTAAATGTCCCAGAATTGGATGGAGGTACAATAGTAGATGTGGAAATAAATCCGATTATAAATAAAGAAAACAGATTAAATGGAAAAATTTTATATGAGGGAGAACTAGAATTAAACTTTATTTTTACAGATCGATCTACTGTAGGCATAAATACAAAAAAAGTAAATATTCCTTTTGAACAAACAGTAGATGGAATAGAAAATTTAGAGAATAATAGAATTGATACAGCAATAGAAGTAAGTGCACAAGAATTTACAAATCAAGGAGGAGTAATAAGTTCAAATATAGATTTAAACCTAGAAACAGATATGTATAGAAATTCTGCAATACCAGTAATTGATAACATAACAATGGAAGAAGAAGAAAATCTAGAAGACTATAGTGTAATTATTTATGTTGTTAAACCAGGTGATACATTGTGGAAAATTGCAAAAAGGTTTGGCAGTACAGTTGATGATATAGTAAGGGTAAATGGAATAGAAAGACCAGATAAGTTAAATGTTGCAGAAAAAATATATATACCTAAATATGTATTAAAGAGAGCAAAAGAACCAATTACGATATCACAGAATGTATAAGATTTATTCTAGAAAAAGATTTATATTAAAACCTCATATAAGGTCAAGATTACCTAATATGAACAAAAATGAATTAAGAAAAAGAAAAAAAATTATAAAAGTTCTAATAATTGTTTTATTAACAATATTGATTTGTAAGATGATTTTTAATTATATAGACCCAATATTTGAAGCGATGTGTGAAGATAGGGTAAAATCTGTAGCAACAATAATAACGAACCAACAATCAACAATTATTATGAATAAATACCAGTATGATGAATTGTATTCGATAGAAAAAGATAGTGAAGGAAAGATAACCGTAATAAAATCAAATGTTGTTCCAGTAAATAATTTAATATCAGATTTAACTGAGAACATACAAAATGAATTTAATGAAATAGAAAAGACCAAAATAAAAATTCCTTTAGGAAGCTTATTTGGAACTTATTTCTTGTCAGGTGTTGGACCTAATATACCAATAAAAGTTTCAATATCTGGGACTTTAGATACAGAAGTAAAAAATCAGTTTATTGCTCAAGGAATAAATCAAACACTACATAGAACTTATGTAGAATTTGTCTGTAATATGAAAATAATGACTCCACTAAAAAACTATTCAAAAACTATAACAAATCAGGTTGTTGTAGCAGAACATGTAATACTTGGCGAAATTCCAGATACATATTATAATTTGGAGGGAATGAATAATGGTCAAGACACATTAAATGTTATTGACTAAAAATACACCTTAAATATCAGATTAAAAAGATGATATTTAGGGTGTATTTTTATATAAAATCAGACAATGTTGACATATTATGTAAAACAATGTATAATAGTATAAAATAAGATGTTTTGAAAGGAGAGGTCTTAAAATGATAATTAATGAAGAAAAATTTGGAAAAATGTATAAATATGCTAAAAAAGTTTTAAGTGAAAATGAATTTTATTTAAAATTACTAGAACAATGTTATTCAGATGAAAAAAACTTTAATTTTATAGTATTGTCAAATGATATACATGAAATAGCTCCAGTTGAAACATTTGTAAAGTTATATAAAAATGAAATAAAAGAATACGAGAAAGGAGATGAAATAGAAAACGAAGGGATAAGAAAAGCGCTTGGTGCTTTTTTTGGATATATTTTTAAAGAAAAATTAGGAAGAAAAGTTATGAGGAGCGTTAGAGTTGGTAAATTAGGAATATCTAAAGCAACAATATTTACTAAAAAGTAAAAGTTATTAAGAATAAAAGGGGGAATAATTATGAAAAAATTAATAAAAATTAGTTTAATTATAATAATACTGATGTTTATGCTAATAACTAATGTATATGCTTTTGAGAATGAAATTTATAAAATAGACATACCAAATGAATATGTTTCAATGAGCTATTCTGGAATAGATGCTTTTTCAAAATCAAGTGATATGGGGATTATGATATATAGTTATAAATCTGAAGGGTTTAAGAAAAATATTTCAACAATGACACAATCAGAAATTGATGAAATTTTTAGCAATATGATTGAGAAGAATGCTACTGTTTTAGAACAAACTAAAGAGAAATTAGGAAAATCTAAGGCTATAAAAGCAAGAGTTATCTATGATGGTAGTTATATGGATATGTATATAGTAGTTTCAGATAAACATATTTTATTAATATCCTTTGTAGCTCCTAATGAAGAAGAATTAGATAGTAATGAAATTTTAAATATAAAGAAATCTTTTAAAATGAAAGAAAAGACTACTAATACAACATTGCTTAGAGTTGGAATAATTGCTTTAGCAGGTGTAGGGGCAGTAGTAAAATTTAAAAGAAAAATTTTTGTATAAAGAAATAATAAAAAACTCGGAAATTTATTTCCGAGTTTTAATATATATAATTCTATCTCTTTGAAAATTGTGGTGCTTTTCTAGCTTTTTTAAGACCGTATTTTTTTCTTTCTTTCATACGTGGATCTCTTGTTAAGAATCCATTAGATTTTAGAGCAGGTCTGTATTCTGAATTAGCTTCATTTAATGCTCTAGCAATACCATGTCTAATTGCTCCAGCTTGACCAGAAACTCCACCACCATAAACTGAACAAATTACATCATATTTAGCTAATGTATTTGTAACTGTTAATGGTTGTCTAACAATAACTTTTAAAGTTTCTAAATCAAAAAATTCTTCGATATCTTTTCCGTTAATTGTTATTTTTCCAGTTCCTTCAACTAATCTAACTCTAGCTATTGAGCTTTTTCTTCTACCTGTACCCATATATACTATTTTATTTGCCTTAGCCATTATAGTTCCTCCTTAATTAAAAATTCCAAATTTCTGGTTTTTGTGCTTGAAGATTATGTTCGCTACCAGCGAATACTCTTAATTTTGTTGCCATTTTTCTTCCTAAAGAATTATGTGGTAACATTCCTTTAACAGCTAATGTCATAGCTTTTTCTGGATTTTTTTCAAGCATTACATTTGCAGGAGTTTCTTTCATTCCTCCAATGTAACCTGAATGATGTCTATAAACTTTTGAGTTCATTTTATTTCCTGTTAATAATACATCTTTACAATTGATAATTACAACATTATCACCTGTATCCATATTTGGTGTAAAAGTTGGTTTGTGTTTTCCTCTTAATAATCTAGCAGCTTCTGTAGCAACTCTACCAAGTGGTTTGTTAGCTGCATCAATTATATACCATTTTCTTTCAATTTCTGATTTTTTTGCACTATATGTAACGTTATTCATGGTAATATTTACCCTCCTATTTTAAATTAAATTTTTATAAATATATATGAAATTTAAATCTAAAACTACCGGGGAGAAGTTTCATATTTAAATCATATTTTAACATAATACCCAATAATTTTAATACAAAAAGAAGAATTTGTCAATAAATTTTACTAAAGTTATTGATAAATTTTACATTTATATATATAATTAAGAAAAAATATATATTACTATTTCATAGCAAAAACATAGCTAGGGTCATTCCTACAGGTCTTTGCTTTATTCAATAGTAATATATATATAGATTTAAAATAAGATTAAGACTAAAATTTTAATATTTATCATAGAATGTAATAAGTAGTGGAGGAACTATGTCTGAAGAAAAAAGAACGCTAAAAAAGGAAACATTTATGCAAGGTGTTGTAACAATAATGTTTTCTCAAATATTAATAAAAATATTAGGACTAATATATACACTATATTTAACAAATAGAGAAGGATTTGGAGATGCTGGAAATGCTATATATGCTAGTGGATATCAAATATATGCATTATTACTTACAATATCATCAATTGGGGTGCCAAATGCAATATCAAAATTAGTATCAGAAAGATTAGCATTAGGAGACAGCAAAGGCGCAAATAGAATATTCAAAGTAGCTCTTGCAACATTTGGAATAATAGGAGCAATTGGAACAATGTTATTATTCTTCGGAGCACATACAATAGCATATGATTGGATACAAATACCAGAAGCAGAACTAACATTAATAGCATTATCACCAGCAATATTTTTTGTATCCATATCATCAGTAATGAGAGGATACTTTAATGGTAGAAGATCATTAAAAACAACAGCACGAGCACAAACATTAGAGCAAATATTTAAAACGGTATTAACAATTGTCATAGTAGAAATTGTAGCATATATTACAGCAACATCAACTGAAATGATGGCTGCAGGAGCAAATGTTGCAACTACTTTAGCAACATTTTCAAGCTTTGCATATTTATTTATATACTATAGAATAAGAAGAAAAGAAATAGGAAATGAAATAGAACATTCTATAAATTATAAATATGAAAGTGTAAAATCTATTGTAAAAAAAATATTAATGGTTTCAATACCATTAACCTTAAGCTCTATAATGACATCATTCAATAAAAATATAGATTCATTTACAGTAAAAAGGATATTAAGCACATACATGGCATCAGATGTTGCTACAAAGTTATATGGACAATTAAGTGGAAAAGTAGATACACTAACAAATCTGCCACTTGCAATAAATATAGCTTTTGCTACAGCATTAGTTCCTGCAATATCTGCAGCTAAGGCCAAAAATGATAAGGAAACAGCAACTAAAAGAACATCATTTTCATTATTAACATCAATGATAATAGGTTTACCTTGTGTAGTAGGAATGATAATATTTGCACAACCAATATTGAATTTATTATATCCAAATGCAAATCAAGGAGCTTTGTTATTGCAATTAATATCTTTCTCTGTAATATTTTCAATATTAGATCAAACAATAAATGGAGCATTGCAAGGTTTTGGAAAAGTGATGGTACCTGCAATTGCTTTAGGAATAGGTTGTGTAGTTAAACTAATATTAAATTTAATATTGCTAAGAATACCACAAATAAATGTATATGGAGCAGCAATTGGTTCAATTGCATGCCACATGGTAGCATTTATAATAGTATTTAATGTTTTAAAAAGAAATGTAAAGTTAGACTTACCATTTAGAAAATTCATTTTAAAACCTGCATTAGCAACAGGAATAATGGCAGTATGTTCATATACATTATTTATAATATTAAATGGAATAATTCCTGGAAATAAGGCAACAATAATATCAATCTTATTTGCTGTAATAATATATTTATTATCAGTGGTAGTACTAAAAATTTATAATAAAGAAGATGTATATATGCTACCAAAAGGAGAAAAAATATATAAAATTTTGGAAAAATTAAAAATATATTAAATTTTATAAAAAAAAGAGGGGATTTTATTTTATTTTGGAGAATAAGATAAAATAGAAGTACAGATATTGCTACAACGCAATATTAGTACATATACAAAAATTTATAGGAGGTAATGTACATGAACAAAGCTGAATTAGTAGCAGCTATTGCTGCAAAAACAGGAGAATCTAAAAAAGCAACAGAAGCAGCAGTTAATGCATTCACAGAAGTTGTATCTGAATCATTAAAAGGAGGAGACAAAGTTCAATTAGTTGGATTTGGTTCTTTCGAAGTTAGAAAAAGAGCTGCTAGAAAAGGTAGAAATCCTCAAACAAAAGAAGAAATAAAAATACCTGCATCTAAAGCTCCAGTATTCAAAGCTGGTAAAGCATTAAAAGATTTAGTAAACGGATAATTATAAAAAATGTATAAATATATGAAAAGGAGAGTATGAAAATACTCTCTTTTTTTGTGTGTGGAAATAAAATAGGAGTTTTGTTATAAAATAACTTAAATTAGTATCGTTAATTCTTTAACTTAAAGATTTTTTATTTCATCATAAATATAACAATAACTTGT
>CAMEJH010000044.1 GCA_945919455.1 uncultured Clostridium sp.
GTTTCATATTTTTACGAACAACAGGGAATCCACCTCTTTCACTTTTTCCATCTATGACTTCATCATTAGACAAAACACATCCTAAACCTTCACACCAGTTAACAGGCATTTCAACCAATTTTGCTAATCCATCATTATATAATTGTTTAAAAATCCATTGTGTCCATTTGTAATAATCTGGATCACATGTAGAAATTTCTTTATCCCAATCAAAAGAAAATCCTAGCATTTTTAATTGTCTTTTAAAAGTTTCTATATTAGCAAGAGTAAATCCTGCTGGATGGTTTCCCGTTTTTATAGCATATTGCTCTGCAGGTAAACCAAAAGCATCCCATCCCATAGGGTGTAATACATTGTAACCTTGCATTCTTCTCATTCTGGAAAAAATGTCGGTTGCAGTATATCCTTCTGGATGACCTACATGAAGACCTTGTCCTGATGGATAAGGGAACATGTCTAATGCATAAAACTTAGGCTTTGAAAAGTCCCATACATCTGTATAAAATGTTTTATTTTCTTCCCAATAATTTTGCCATTTTTGTTCTATTTCTCTAAAATTATATGACATTTTAATATCTCCCTCCGTAATAATTATTAACATAACGATTATACTAGCAAAAAGGCGAAAAGTCAATAAAGATTATTGACAAATAGGTACAAAAAATATAAAATATACAAAAAATAGGGGTGGTAATATGAAAAAATTAAAATATCTATTTATAATATTAATTATATTTGTTTTAGTATTTATAGGAGTAGAAATATTTAGAAAAAAAGAACATGATAAAATAGAAGATATAAACACAAATGGAATAAATACAATAGAAAATTCTAATAATATTCAAAGTACAGAAGAAGTAAAACCAAGCAATACAATATCAAATGATAAAAATCAAGAATCAAAAGAAATAGCATCAGGAGAAGAATTGATGCAAAAAGCAGAAAAAACATTATCAGCAAGAGGCTGGGCGGGAGCTTCTAATAATATAATAGGAATAAAAGATAAAACTGCATATTTTTATAATAAAGAGACAAATGAATTCAAAAAAATAGCAACAGGAGTAGAAGATATATATTATAAAACAGATTTTGCAGAAGAGATAACAATTAAAAAAGGAAGTAATGCGAATGTGTTACAAGAAATAGAATTTGTAATATATGAATAGGCTCATATGAGAAAGGAAAACAGAAAATGAGTATAAATATAGAAAAGGCAAAAGACGAATTCTTAAAATATACAAACAAATTTGACTTAAACAATTCAAGACAAAAAGCAAAGCAACAACATTCATTAAGAGTGATGGAAATATCAAAAAAAATAGCAGAAGGACTAAAACTAAGTCAAGAAGAAATAGAACTTGCAACATTAATAGGATTATTACATGATATTGCAAGATTTGAACAATATAAACAGTACCAAACTTTTAAAGATTCGCAAAGCTTTGACCATGGAGATTATGCATTAATAATATTAGAAAAAGATATAAGAAAATATATTGAAATAGATAAATATGATGAAATAATAAAAAAAGCAATAAGAAATCATAATAAATACAAAATAGAAGAAGGACTAAATGAAAAAGAATTACTATTTGCAAAGATCATTAGAGATGCTGATAAACTAGATATCTTATATGAGTCTGCAAAGATATTTTGGATGGGCGAAGAATATAAAGTAGAAGAATCAAAAATTTCAAAAAATATATTAGAACAGTTCTATAAAAAAGAGCAAGTCAAAAAAAATACTGAAGTAAAATTAGAACCAATTGAAGACATTGTATTTATAATAGCACTTATATTTGATATAAATTTCAAAACAAGTTTTGAAATTTTAAGAAGAGAGGATTATATTAATATAATATTAAATAGATATAATGTTAAAGATGAGTTTTCTCAAAATGCCTTAAAAGAAGTAAGAAAAATAGCAAATAAATATATAATAGAAAAAAACAAATAATTAATAAAAGGATGATAAAATGAGCAAAAAATTATTGATAACAGAAAAACCGTCTGTTGCAATGGAATTTGCAAAAGCATTAAAAATAAATACAAACAGAAAAAACGGATATATCGAGTCTGATAATTGGATAATAACTTGGTGTGTAGGACATTTAGTAACAATGAGTTACCCAGAAGCATATGATGAAAAACTTAAATTTTGGAGATTAGAAACATTACCATTTATACCACATGAATGGAGATATGAGATAATACCAGCTGTGCAGAATCAATTTAATATTGTAAAAACTTTATTACAAAGAGAAGATATTGAAGAGATATATAATGCAGGAGACTCTGGAAGAGAAGGAGAATATATACAAAGGCTAGTATTCATGATGGCAAAACCAAATCCAAATGCTAAGATAAAAAGAGTATGGATAGATTCACAGACAGAAGAGGAAATACAAAGAGGAATAAGAGAAGCAAAAGATCAATGTGAATATGATAGTTTATCAGATTCTGCATATTTAAGAGCAAAAGAAGACTATTTAATAGGAATAAATTTTTCTAGATTACTTTCAATTATATATGGAAAAAAAGTAGCAATAGAAATAAAAGAAGAAAAAGCTTCAATATCTGTTGGAAGAGTAATGACTTGCGTACTAGGAATGGTTGTGTCAAGGGAAAGAGAAATAAGAAATTTTATAAAAACAAAATATTATAAAATCATTGGAGAATTTGGAAATGAAGATGGTTCATTCAAGGCTGAATGGAAAGTAAATGAAAAATCAAAAATGTATGAATCACCTAAGTTATATAATGAAAATGGATTTAAAAAGCAAGAAGATTCAAAAGAATTTATAAAAGAATTGGCTAACAGAAAAGCCATTATAACAGAATTAAAAAAATCAAAACAAAAAGAAAATGCACCACTACTATTTAATTTGGCAGAAATACAAAATGAGTGCACAAAAAGGTTCAAAATAAAACCTGATGAAACTCTAGAAGTAATACAAAATTTATACGAAAAAAAATTAGTAACATATCCTAGAACAGATGCTAGAGTATTATCAAGTGCTGTTGCAAAAGAAATATCTAAAAATTTAAATGGTATTGTAAAAGGATATAGAGATGAAGAAACACAAATACTTTTACATAAAATGATAGAAGAAAAGTATTCAACAAATCTATTAAAGACTAAATATGTAAATGACAGCAAAATAACAGACCACTATGCAATAATACCAACAGGACAAGGATATGAAAATTATGATAAATTGCCAGATTTGCATAAAAAAGTTTATGATGTAATTGTAAAAAGATTTATAGCTATATTTTATCCAGCAGCAGAATATAATAAAATATCTTTAATAGTAAATGTTGATGGAGAAACATTTAATGCAAGTGCAAAAGTTTGTATTAAACAAGGATATTTAGAAGTATTAAAAACTAAAAATTCAAGTAAGCAATCCACAGAAAAGGATCAAACTGTGGAAAAAGTTTCTAATAGTACAGATGAAATTGAAAATAATTTAGAAGTATTTAAGAAATTAAAAAAAGGACAAGAAATAGAGATAAAAAATTTTGAAATAAAAGATGCAGAAACATCACCACCATCAAGATATAGTTCGGGTTCAATGATTCTAGCTATGGAAAATGCCGGTAAGTTAATAGAAGATGAAGAACTAAGAGAACAAATAAAGGGTGCTGGGATAGGAACTTCTGCAACTAGAGCAGAAATTATAAAAAAATTAGAAAAAATAAAGTATATCGAAATAAATAATAAAACTCAGATAATCACACCAACTAAAAAAGGTGAAGTTATATATGATGTTGTAAATTATTCTATGCCAGATATGTTAAATCCAAAGCTTACTGCAAGCTGGGAAAAAGGATTAGATATGGTTGCAAAAAAAGAAATAAAACCAGATGAATTTATGACAAAATTAGAAAAATATATTAATTCTAAATTTAATAAATTAGTAGTAAAATGGTAAAATAGCAAATGTTAAAATAAAACTTGCCAGTTAGACTTATTCAGTCTTACTGGCAAGAAAAAGTATATCAATGATAATACTTTTTTGGAAGATAAATTGGATTAGAAATTCCGCATTAGAACGGGATTCAACTGTCTAAAAGGAGCAGTCCTATAGTTGGTTGATGCACGAATACTCCGTCCCTCGATACGGACCTCCTTCTTCCCGATGGGGGGCATATTATGCCTTCTGAGAATTGCCGCCAACTCGCTGCTTCGATCCCAAAGGACGCAACAGTGAATTTTGTCAATGTTTCTGTCGATGTAGTCGTAGAATTCGTTCTTGAATTCTTCGGTCAGGACAACATTCTCGAAAAGGAATTTGTCCACGATATCATACATCTTTGCCTGGAGGTACCGAGCTTCTTTCTTGGAGTTTGCCAATTTGCTCATTCCTTTCATTCCTGATAAATCAGGAAAATAATATATGCTAAGACTAGCATATATATATTATAACACAATTTGTAGAAAAACTCAAATTTGCTATTTTATAACAAATATGTTATAATACAAAAATAACTAATATAGAAAGTACCTAAAAGGAATGTGAGAAAATGAATACAATAATAGGAGAATTAGGACGAAATCCTAAATTTTGTGAATATATTAAAAATGTAGAAAATAAAATAAGCCCGATAGCTATATCGGGCTTAACTGACGTTGGAATGACACAGATGATTTCTGCCACAAAAGAATTTGCTAAAAAGCCTATTTGTATAATAACATATAATGAAATTCAAGCAAGAAAAATATTTGAGGATCTAAAATATTTTACAGACAAAGTAATATTTATACCAAAAAAGGAAATAGTAACATATGACTATATAGCAGAAAGTAAAGACTTGCCCTATGAAAGAATAGAGGCTTTAAATAAAATACAAGAAGCAAAAAATTGCATAATTGTAACAACAGTAGAAGCAGTAATGCAAAAGATTATAAGTAAAAAAGCGTTATACAAAAATATTTTAAAATTTAAAATAGGAGAAACACATAATTTAGAAGAGGTAAAACAAAAATTAATAGATTTAGGTTATGTAAGATATGAATTAATTGATGGAAGAGGACAATTTAGTATAAGGGGTGGAATTTTAGATATCTCAATAACAGAAAAAATAGGAGTAAGAGTAGAATTTTGGGGAGATGAGATAGATTCAATAAGATATTTTAATGTTATTAGTCAAAGATCTACAGAAAACATAGAAAAAATAACGATATATCCAGCACATGAATATTTACTAGAAACAGAAATTGAAAACGTTGTAAGTAAAATACAAAATACAGTTTATGATGAATCTGTACAAGAACAAATAAAACAAGATATAGAAATTATAAAAAATAGTAATTATATAAGTAAAATAGATAGATATATAAATGCCTTTTATGAAAAACAAGAAACAATTATAGACTATTTGACAGATAATTTTCTAGTTGTACTAGATGAATACAATAAAATAGAGCAAAGATTACAAAATGTTAATATTGATGCTCAAAATGTAATAAAAACTTTGATAGAAAAAGAAAAAATTGTTCCAGAAGCTTTAAAAAATCTTTTAAGTATGGAACAATTAGAAGAAAAACTACAGAAAAAACAATTAATATATATCGAAAAGTTTGACAACAAAACAAGAAAAGAAGCTGAAAGATATGAATGGAATTATAAAGAAAAAGGCTTTTATAAAAGTGAAATAGAGACTTTGTTTAAAGAATTAATAAAAGCACAAGAAGCTAAAAAGAAGATTTATATATTGGCAGATACAAAAGAGAAAGCAAAAAAGATATGTTTATTACTAGATGAAAAAGAAATAATAAATAAATATGAAGAAAAATTAAATCAAACTATAATAGTAAAAAATAATGAAAGTTTGGTAACAGTAAGCATAGGAAAACTATCTTCTGGATATGAATGCTTTGACTTAAACCAACTTGTAATAACAGCACAAGAACTAATTGAAGGAGAGAAAAGAAAAAAATACAACAACCCAGCTTTTAAAGAAGGAGAAAAAGTTGTATTTGCAGATTTAAAAGTTGGAGACTATGTTGTACACAAAAATTATGGAATAGGAATATTTATAGGAGTAAATACTATAACTGCAGATGGCACTACAAAAGACTATATAAAAGTAAAATATTATGGAGATGATATTTTATATGTACCTACAAATCAATTAGATAGTATAAGAAAATATATTGGTGGTGACGAAGGAAGTTTAAAAATAAATAAACTTGGAAACAAAGAGTGGCAAAATACAAAAGCTAGAGTAAAGAAAAATCTAAGAGAAGTAGCTCAAGACTTAATAGAATTATATGCAAAAAGAGAAAAATCTAAAGGATATGCGTTTCCAAAAGATACTCCATGGCAAACTCAATTTGAAGATAGCTTTCCATATCAAGAAACAGATGACCAATTAAGATGCATAGATGAAGTAAAAAAAGACATGGAATTAGATAAACCAATGGATAGATTACTTTGTGGTGATGTAGGATATGGAAAAACAGAAGTAGCACTAAGAGCCGCATTTAAAGCTGTTATGGGAGGAAAACAAGTAGCATACTTAGCTCCAACAACAGTACTTGCACAGCAACAATATCAAGAATTTAAAGAAAGAATGGCAAATTTTGCAGTAAAAGTAGAAGTATTAAATAGATTTAAAAGCAAAAAAGAACAAAGTCAAATAGTTAAAAAACTTAAACTAGGAGAAATAGACATTGTAATTGGAACGCATAGAATATTAAGTGATGATATAGAATTTAAAGATTTAGGACTATTAATCATAGATGAAGAACACCGCTTTGGAGTAAAAGCAAAAGAAAAAATCAAGCAATATAAAACAAATGTAGATGTACTTACAATGACAGCAACACCAATACCTAGAACATTACATATGTCTATAGTTGGAGTAAGAGATATGTCTGTAATCTATGAACCTCCTTACAATAGAAAACCAGTTCAGACTTATGTATTAGAATATGATCAAGAAGTAATAAGAGAGGCAATAACGAGAGAAATAGAAAGAAAAGGACAGGTATTTTATTTATTTAATAATGTAGAAAAAATAATGCAAAAAGCAAATGAAATATCAGAACTTGTTCCAGAAGCTAAAGTTGATTATGCACATGGAAAAATGAGTGGTACAGAAATAGAAGATATTATGCAAAATTTTATAAATAGAAATACAGATATTTTAGTATGTACAACTATCTTAGAATCAGGAATAGACATACCTAATGCAAACACAATTATAGTGGAAAATGCAGATAGAATGGGATTAGCTCAATTATATCAAATAAGAGGAAGAGTAGGAAGATCAGATAGACAAGGTTATGCATATATTACATATAAACGAGACAAACTATTATCAGAAGTTGCAGACAAAAGGTTAAAAGCGATAAAAGAATTTACTGAATTTGGATCAGGCTTTAAAATTGCTATGAGAGATTTAGAAATAAGAGGAGCTGGGAGCTTAATTGGAGAGGTTCAGCATGGACATTTAGAGCAAGTTGGATATGATACATATTGTAACTTACTTGATGAAGTTGTTAGGGAAATGAAAGGACTACAAATACAACAAGAGATAGATGTGCAAATAGATTTAGATGTTACATGTTATATACCAGACAATTATATATCAGATTCAAGCCAAAAAATTGAAATCTACCAAGATATTGCACTTTGTAGAAATGAAGAAGACATACAAAATGTAATAGACGAAATGATTGATAGATTTGGAAATATGCCAAAAGAAATAGAAAACCTTATTGAAATTGCTAGGATAAAAATATTATGTAAAAAATTAAAGATAAGTAAGATACAAAGTAAAAGAAATTTTGTATTATTTATATTTGAGCCTGGAGAAATAAATATTGATATAAATGGACTGGTAAAAAAATATAGAAACAAAATCAAATTTACTCAAGGAATAAAACCACAAATAACATTAGCATTAGATAATATGTCAGAAATAAAGATGCTAAATGAAGTAAAAGCATTTTTGGAGCAGTTGTAAAAATCGTAATTTGGGGTTGGTTCTGCTTTTATGATTTTCAAATTTATAAGGAGGGAGTATGCAAGTAATATCAAGTAAAGATAATGAACTAATAAAACACATAAAAAAGCTAAAAGATAAAAAATACAGAGATGAAAGTAATGAATATATAATTGAAGGTGTTAAATTAATAGAAGAAGCAGTAAAAGAAAATGCTAAAATAAAGAAAGTAATTATATGCGAAGACACAACAAGAACATATGAAATACCTACAAACATAATGTTAGAAATAGCGAAATATGAATGTGTATATGTTACAGACAAAATATTTAATTCAATTACACAAGTTACAAATCCACAAGAAATAATGGCAATAATTGAGAAAAATACTAATAATACAGAAATTGACTTTACTCAAGACATAATAATAGCACTTGATGATGTGCAAGACCCAGGGAATCTTGGGACAATATTAAGAACAGTAGATAGTATTGGATTAAATCAAATTATCGTATCAAAAGAAACCGCAGATGCTTTTAATCCAAAAGTAGTACGATCTACTATGGGGGCAATTTTTAGAGTAAAAATTATAGAAGTAGATAATTTACAAGATACAATAAAACAAATAAAGAAGCACCACTTTAAATTAATGGTAACATCATTACAAACTAATAATAGTATATATGATATAGAATTTAAAAAGAAAATAATAGTTATAGGAAATGAAGCAAATGGAGTTTCAAAAGAAATTCAAGATATAGCAGATGAAAGAGCAAAAATTCCAATGCTAGGAAGAACAGAGAGTTTAAATGCTTCAGTTGCTGCTGGTATTGTTATGTATGAATATGTGAGACAAAAACTAAATAAATAAGAAAAAGGCACACTAATTATCAAGTGTGCCTTAAAAGTGAATATTAGTAATTAGAATAAAACAACAATTACTAATATTGTTGAAAGAATGAAATTCATATTTCTAGAAAAAATAAATCTCCTTGTACATAAATATATTATAACATACATATTATAAAAATGTTTGTAGAATGTTGTCGACAAAAGCAAAAAACTTTTAAAGAAACAGAAAAAAAGCACTTGCAATTTTTGCCATTAAGTATTATAGTAAATACTATGAACAAAAGAGAAAGGAGGAGATAGATTGAAAAACTTTTTTGGAAGTATCTTTATAAACCGAGACAAATTAACAGAAGCGGGAATAAACTATCCAATAAAAGTAGAATATTATAAAATAATAAATGAAGATAAACAAATAAAATCAAATAAATTAATATATGGAATTCAAATAATAAAAACTGAATACAGAGAAAAAATAGGAGTAGAAGATAGCAAAATAGAAAGCATAACAAATGATGAAAATGAAATTAATAATATGTTAGGTTTAATGAAAGATAATGAAGTAACTCCTATTGGACTTGAAGATGTAGTAACTGAAATAAAAAAACTTGCAAAAAGTAGAAAATTAAGTTACAATACATAAGATAACAACAAGAGAAGGGAGAAAATATGGCAGACAAATTAATAATAGTAGAATCACCAGCAAAAGCAAATACAATAAAAAAATTCTTAGGTGGAAGTACCAAAGTAGTAGCGTCAATGGGACATATTAGAGATTTACCAAAATCTAAATTAGGTGTAGATGTAAATAATAACTTTGAACCAGAGTATATTAACATTAGAGGAAAAGGGGATTTGATAAAGAACTTAAAAAGAGATGCTAAAAATGCAAAAAAAGTATATTTGGCAACCGACCCTGATCGTGAGGGAGAAGCAATTGCATGGCATTTATCAAAAATACTTGACGTAGATAGTTCAAAAATTACAAGAGTAACATTTAATGAGATAACAAAAAGTGCAGTTCAAAAAGCAATTAAAGAGCCACGAGATATAGATATTAACTTGGTAGATGCTCAACAAGCAAGAAGAGTATTAGATAGAATAGTAGGATATAAAATAAGTCCAGTATTATGGAAGAAAGTTAGAAGAGGTTTATCTGCAGGAAGAGTACAATCTGTTGCAGTAAAACTCATTGTAGATAGAGAAGAAGAAATAGAAAAATTTATTCCAGAAGAATATTGGAATATATATGTAAAACTATTAGATGAGAATTCAAAGAAGACATTTGAGGCAAAATTTTTTGGTAAAGATAGCAAAAAGCAAGAGATACATAACAAAGAACAAGTGGACGAAATTCTTAAAAATATCAAAAATGCAAAATATATTGTAGAAGAAATAAAAAAAGGTGAAAAGAAAAGAACGCCAGCTCCACCATTTACAACAAGTACAATGCAACAAGAAGCATCAAGAAAATTAGGTTTCACATTAAAGAAAACAATGTCAGTTGCACAAGGACTATATGAAGGAGTCAATATACCTGAAAAAGGTACAATAGGTTTAATAACATATATGAGAACAGATTCTACAAGAATATCTGAAGAAGCAAGAGCGGCAGCTAAACAACATATCTTAAGTGCATATGGAAAAGAATATTATGAAAATAGATATTACAAAACCAACAAAGATGCACAAGATGCTCATGAAGGTATAAGACCAACATATGCAGAGTTAGAGCCAGAAAAAATAAAAGATTCTTTAACAAAAGATCAATATAAACTTTACAAATTAATATATAACAGATTTATGGCAAGTCAGATGACTTCAGCTGTATATGATACGATATCAGTAACAATAGACGCAAATAGATATATATTTAAAACAAATGGTCAAAACTTGAAATTTAAAGGATTTATGACATTATATGTGGAAGGAACAGATGAAAAAGAAGAAGAGGAAGAAGGAAATATTCCTGATCTAAAAGAAAAACAAGAAGTGATTAAGCAAAGTATAGAACCAAAACAAAGCTTTACAGAGCCACCAGCAAGATATACAGAAGCAAGTCTTGTAAAAGCATTAGAAGAAAAAGGAATAGGAAGACCAAGCACATATTCTCCAACAATTACTACTATATTAGAAAGAAGATATATAGAAAAGGAACAAAAACAGTTAGTTCCAACAGAATTAGGAAAAGTAGTAAACAAATTACTAACAGAAAATTTTACAGATATAATAAATGTAGAATTTACAGCTAACATAGAAAATCAATTTGATAATATAGCAGAAGGAAAAGAAAACTGGAAGAAAATGATAGGAGAATTTTATATTCCGTTTGAAGAAACGGTGGAAAAGGTAGAAAAAGAACTAGAACATGTAGAACTAGTTGAAGAAGTATCAGATGTACCATGTGACAAATGTGGTAGAATGATGGTATATAAATATGGAAAGTATGGAAAGTTTTTAGCTTGTCCAGGATATCCTGAATGTAAAAATACAAAACCAATTATAGAAACTATAGATATTCCGTGTCCTAAATGTGGGGGAACAATACAAGTTAGAAAAGCCAAAAACAAAAAGCAATATTATATATGTGAAAATAATCCTAAATCATGTGATTATATTTCGTGGAATAAACCTCAAAAAGAAAATTAATGTTAAAAGCACTTGTTAATTTTTAATAAGTGCTTTTTGCATATGAAATAAATTTACTTGGGAAAAATTACATACAAAAATTCAAAAAAATTTTTCAAAAAAGTATTGACAATATACGACAAATTGTGCTAAGATAATCAATGTACCGAGCAACAGACAAAATATTAAAAATAACACACAAGAATTAGTATAAAAGTAATAGCAAAAAGAATAAAAATTACATCAATTACTAGTTTTTTATTTTGCCCTAAAAAAGAGTAAAAAAATATTTAAAATATTTTTAAAAAAGTATTGACTTTAAGAAAAAGGTATAGTATAATAAAATTCGTTCACACTAAGCTGAACAAAAGTACATTGAAAAGTAAACAATGAATCCTTTAGAGAAAAACCAAACGGTGACTTTCTAGAAATAGAAAAGTACCAAAAAGTAAATCAAAAAAGATTAAAAAATTAAAGTTTAAAAAGAGTTAGAAAAACTCATGTTAATAATAACAAGAGAGTTTGATCCTGGCTCAGGATAAACGCTGGCGGCGCACATAAGACA
>CAMEJH010000045.1 GCA_945919455.1 uncultured Clostridium sp.
GGTTTTGTTATATAATCATCTGCTCCATTTTCTAACCCATTTAGTTTATCATATATTTCTGATTTTGCTGTTAGCATAATTACTGGTGTTTCTATTTTTTCCCTTCTTAGTTCTTTTAATATTTCAAATCCATTTTTATTTGGCAACATTACATCTAATAAAATTAAATCATATACATTTGCAATTGCTTCATCTTCTCCTTTTTCTCCATCTGTTACTATTTCTACTGTAAAGTTTTCTTTTCTTAAAGTTTCGGCTATTGCATCTGCTAAGCTATATTCATCTTCTATTATTAATATTTTCATATTTTCTCACCTTTATATGATATAAACATTGTTTTCTTTTCTTGGAAGTGGAGCTGGTTCTTCTCCATCAACATATCCTAATATGCAATGGCCTATTCCTTCATAGTCTCCTTCAATTCCTAAATCTCGCAAAATTTCTTTTCCTTCTTCTGTTTCAAATTCTTCCTTTGCTCTGTGTATCCAACAGCTCCCGATATTTAATGAATGTGCTGCTAACATCATATTTCCAATTACTAAGCTTCCATCATACAAATATGTTCTAGCATTTTTATCCGCTAATACTACTAAAACTACTGGTGCACCATAAAATGGATCTTTATCAGGTCTACCCATTATTTTTGCATTTAAATTTGATAATCTATCTCTCATTTCTTTATTCGTTATTGCTATAATGATTGCAGGCTGTCTGTTCATTCCGCTTGCAGCATATGTTCCAGCCTCTATAATTTGATTTATTATATCTTGTGGTATCATATCATTTTTATATTTTCGTATGCTTCTTCTTGTCAAAATGTTTTTGATTACTTCATTCATTTTTATTCCTCCTTTAAATTTTACCCTAACGCAACATCTAAAATCATCATTATTACGAATCCGATTGCAACTCCAATCGTTCCAATGTTGGAGTGCTCTCCCATTTGAGATTCTGGTATTAATTCTTCTACTACTACATAAATCATTGCACCTGCTGCAAATGATAGTAAATATGGAAGTATTGGAACAACTAAATTTGTTAAACATATTGTTATAATTGCTCCTATTGGTTCTACTATTCCTGATAAAGCACCATATAAAAATGCCTTTCCTTTTGATACTCCTTCACTTTTTAATGGCATTGATATTATTGCACCTTCTGGAAAATTTTGAATTGCTATTCCTATCGCTAGTGCAAATGCTCCTGTCATTGTTATTCCAGCATTTCCAAGAATAGCACCTGCAAATGTCACTCCTACCGCCATCCCTTCTGGTATGTTGTGCAAGGTTACTGCTAATACTAGCATGGTGGTTTTCTTTAATTTTGATTTTACTCCTTCTGGTTTTTCTTTGTCTAAATGCATATGTGGTATAACACTATCTAATACAAGTAAAAATATCATTCCTAATAAAAAGCCAATTGCTGGAGCTATCCATCCTATTTTTCCTTGTTGTTCTGACATCTCTATCGCTGGTATTAATAATGACCATATTGATGCTGCTATCATTACTCCTGAGGCAAAACCTAATAACAATTTTTCTACTGACTGTTTTATATTATTCTTTAAGAATATTACCATTGCAGAACCTAATGCTGTTCCTGCAAATGGTATTAGTAATCCATATACTACTTCCATATTTTATTTTCTCCTTATTTTTGCCACAAAAAATCCTTCATAGCTTTCAGTTGGACACACACAAAGTGTTCCTTCTATGTCTACTGGCAATGTTGGAATATCTTCTATAGGCCTTATTGGTATTATTTCCGCATTTGCTTTTGGTAATACATTTCTTAATATATTCTCATTTTCTTGTTTAAGTATTGAACAAGTTGAATATATCATTTCTCTATCTGGTTTTAATATTTTTAAGGCTTTTCTTAATAGTTCTTCTTGAACTTTTGAAGATCGTTCTATTAATTCTTTTATAAAATTCTTTTCTTTTATATTGTCTGTTCCGCTTCCACTACATGGAGCATCTAATAATATTTTATCAAAAGAGAAAAAGTCGCTTAATTTTCTAGCATCTTCTAACATAACATTTGTACAGCCTACTCCTTGTTTTTGTAAATTATATTTTAATCTTTCTGCCCTAATTTTATTTTTTTCACATGCTGTAATCATTACTTTATTATTTGTAAGTGATGCTATTTGGGTAGTTTTTCCTCCAGGAGCTGCAGCCATATCTAATATATTTTCTCCTTCTTTTGGATCTAATATAATTGGTGGTATCATTGATGATAAGCTTTGTAAGTAAATTTCTCCATTTTCGTAAATGTCTAATTTTTTAATTTCATCTTCTCTTACATTTTCTATTATTAATGCATCTTTATACCAGTTTACTTCTTTAAAACTTATTCCTGCTTTTTCTAAGCTATTTTCTATTAATTCTTTACTTGATTTTATTGTATTTACTCTCAATGTCACAGGTCTTTGTTTTGAATATCCATCTATGATTTTATTTGTTATTTCTTCTCCATATTGTTCTAACAACATTTCATATAAAAACTGTGGAATTTCTGCCATTTGCTTCTCCTTATATTTCTATTTTATATATTCTCTAGGTACTCTTTTTCCAACTGAACACATTACTTCATACGGTATTGTTTCTAAATGTTCTGCTACTTTTTCTATATGTTCTATATTTTTTAATATAGTAACTTTATCATGTATATTTACTGTATCATCTACTTTTACAAACAACATATCCATACATATATTTCCTACGATTTTATATTCTTTATTATTTATAAAAACTGTTCTTCCTGTATTTTTTCTAATAATTCCATCTGCGTATCCTATTGGAACAACTGCTATTTTTTCATTATCCTTTTCTGCTTTATAAAATCCATTATATCCTACAGTTTCTCCTTTATTAAGATTATTTATTTGAATAACTTCACTATATAGGCTAAATGTTGACTTTAAGTTTAATTCTTTGTTGCTTGTAAATCCATACATTATAATTCCTAGTCTACATCCATTTACAAATTCAGGTTTTTTATAATTTACTATTGCTTCGCTTGCTGAAATATGTATTATTTTTATTTTGCTAGTATCTATTTTTTCAATCATTTTTTTAAATTTCTCTATTTGTTTGTTATAGTCTTTTTCATTATTTGCATTATATATGTGTGTATAAATTCCTTCTACATATATATTTTTTTCTGAAATTATTTTATTTACTTCTTCTAATTCTTTTGTATTAGATATTCCTAATCTATTCATTCCAGTATTTAGTTTTATGTGTGTCTTTAAGTTTCTACAGTCAGTTTGAGCTAATTCTTTTATATAGTCTAAAGATGTTATAGAAACTGTAATTTCATTTTTTATACATAGATCTATGTACTTGCAAGGTACTACACCTAAACATAAAATTGGAATGTCTTTTATTTCTTTTCTTATTATTAGTCCTTCTTCTAAAGTAGCTACAGCTAAATAATTACAGCCTCCATCAATTATAGCTTTTACTGTTTCTAGTCCATCATGTCCATAACTATCTGCCTTT
Organism: uncultured Clostridium sp.; assembly: GCA_945919455.1. GTDB lineage: Bacteria > Bacillota > Clostridia > TANB77 > CAG-508 > CAG-269. The sequence continues at coordinate 3,507 of CAMEJH010000045.1, forward strand.
ACTACACCAAAATAATATTTATAGTTATTATATTTTTTTATTATCTTTTTCACATTTTCTGTTATGTTTGTAAGATTAATTTCTGTGTAAGTTCTTCTAGTTAATTCCATAATTGTTATCTCCTTCTTATCTAATTTTTAAATCTGTACAAATCATTATCTTTCATCTTCTTCAATTTCTTTCTTGTTTTTTCTTTCTATTTTTTTAGCTATTTTCATTTCTGCCTGTACAAATTTTTCTTCATCCTCTAGCAGACTTTGCATTGTTTCTAAGTAATCTGTATATTTTTTATCTGGATAATACATTTTAGCATATCCACCTTTTCCATATTTACTTGATAATTTTTTATATGAGTATTCTATGATTTGTCTAACAGATGGATTTTCAGCTTGATGCTTATCAGCTTGATATAAAAATGACCTTTCTAACATATTTTCTACTGATGTTTCTCTATCTGCTGATGAAACTATTTTTCCATAAATACTTCTTGCTTCATATTCTAGGCTTGCTCTATGATCAACAATAGCCTCTGCCATTATATCTATTTGTTCTTGATTAAAAAACTTTGCTATATTATGATCATTTTTAAACATTTCACTTGATACTTCTTCATGTTTGTCAGGATCCTTTTTATATCCTATGTCATGAAAGGCTGCAATAGTATATATCATATCTTTATTTATGTCTAGTTTGAATTCTTCAATAATTTCAAAACATCTAATCATTACTGTTTTTATGTGGTCTATTCCATGCCCTCCAATATTATTTAAATCATATTGTGGTAATATATTTTCTTCAATATATTGTTTTAATTGTTTGTTAATTTTTTCCATTTGTGTTTTCTCCTTATCTTACTAAAAATTAATATTTTCACTTTCTATTTACTCATTGTTTTAGATTTTTATATTATTTTTTCTTATGTGCTAAAATAATTTATCTTTATATATTTCTGCTTGTTGCAACATATGTCCGATATTACCTTCTCCTGCAAATTTATCTACATTAAAAAAATTTTCATTTTTATCTATCCAATAAAGTTTATTTACTTCTTCTATTAAAGTTACATCATTATTTAGTTTTCCTGTATAAACTTCTAATTCCATATCAGACATTTTATATTGAAAATTCATAATATGTGATAATGTTATATCATTATTTGTTATTCCTGTTTCTTCTTTTAGTTCTCTATATGCTGCTTGTAATTCTTCTTCGTTTTGTTCTACTTTTCCACCAACTAAATTAAACTTTCCTTTATATGGTTCTTTTTCTCTTTTACACATAAGTATTTTATTTTCTTCTTTATTAAATACTAATATTACATTAAACTTTTTCATCTTTTACACCTCTTTCTATCCTATCTTACTATTTCATCATTTTCTGTTAAATATCCTTTAAATCCATAAACCTGCTTACATAATGGTTCTTTTCTTTTTCCGCTATGTACAACTACTTTTTCTAAATCGTCATATATGCTATATAATTTTATTCCGTATTTTTCCATTGTCTCTAAACTTAATTCTTTAAATGCTGGACAAGGTAATATTGTTCCATCATACTTTATGTCTAATTTTTCAGTTCCTGCTATGCATAAGTGTGATATTTTTCCATTTAGTGGAATACCAATTCTAATATTTCCACTAAAGTGACCTTCTTCTCTTTTTAATATCTCTGAAAATTCTTTTAATTCTTCTTCATTTAACATTAATTCTTCTTTATTGTCTTTTCCTCTACCCTGAGGCACAAAATTTAGCACACTTATATTTTTTACATTTGCTATTTCTAAACATTCAATTATATCAGGAAATTGTCTATAATTTGGTTTCATTGGAATAAAGTGTACATCAACATTTAATCCTGCTATGCTTGCTCTTATTAAAGAATCCATTAGATATGTATTTAATCTTTTTCTTCCCATTAATTCATTATCTACTACTTCTTCCAATGCTTGTAAATCAAATACGATTTTGTCCAGTCCTAATTGTTTTAATTTTTCACATTCTTGCTTTGTTATGGCTCCAAATGTTTTTGGCATTAAACAATTATCATAATATGCTTTCACATTTCTTTTTAATCTTTCGTTCCATGGCTCATTTTCTTCTATTTTTTGTAAATCTTGCTCTCGCTTCTTTTTTATGTATTCTATCGTTTCTGCTGGTATTGCAGATGCTCTTTTTATTCCACTAGTAAATACAACTGTTCTAATTCCATTATCTTTGCAAAACTTTACCATTTTAAATAAATCCGGATGCAAAAATGGTTCTCCTCCAGAAATTGATAATTCTTCTATTCCACCTTGATTTATAAAATGCATAACTGTTCTTTTAAAGTGTTCAAGTGTAATTATTGTTTGTTTATCTTGTGATGAGTTTGAAGAACAAAATTTACATTTATTTGGACATGTTTGTATTACTTCAAAGCATAAATCTTTTAGCATATAATTTCACTTCCTAGAATTTGTATAACATTTAATGCCTATACTATATCATTTTTTATGTAAAAAGTAAATTAGCCTGTCGTTTAATTGTATTATTTGTCTTCATTTATTGCTTTTATTAAAAATTTGCAACTTTCACTAACTAATTTAGAATTTATTGCTTCATCATAAGTAAAAAACTTGTACCCCATACATTTTTCTGGCTCCATAATATTTATATTTCCATCAATGTATTTCCCTTTAAATATTACAAATATCCAGTTTGTGTTATTTTTACAACAATGATAAATACCTGTAGAATCAAATAATTTTATGTTAGCATCATTTCCCATTTCTTCTTGCATTTCACGAATAATAGCAGATTTAAAATCCACATCACTATTTTCTACACTACCACCTACGTCCTCATAAAGTCCATTTTCATCGCGAGATTTTAGTCCTCTTTGTTGTAATAATATTTTCCCACTCTCATCTTCAATGTGAGCAATTACTCCTACCTTTTGGTTTTCAAAGTTAAATTTTTTTATATCTCCACTATTTACAGAGTGATCTATTTTATAAAATTTCATCATATAGCACCTCTTATATTTTTATACTAAGTAATGATACACATTCCACGTGACTCGTAAAAGGAAACATATCAACAGGAACGATATTTTTAATTTCATAAGTATCTTCAAACATAGCTAAATCTCTAATTAAAGTAGCAGGATTACAACTGATGTATACAATTTTTTTAGGTTTAATTTTTAAAATATTATTAATACTATTTTTATCCAAGCCTTTACGAGGAGGATCAAACATAACAATATCAGCTTTTATACCTTGTTTATTTATAAGCTCATCTAAAACAATCTCTACATCCCCCGCATAAAACTCTGCATTTTTAATATTATTACTTTTTGCATTCTCTTTTGCCATCTCAACTGCTTCATTTACAATTTCTATTCCATAAACTTTTTTAGCATATTTTGCCATGAATAAAGAAATTGTTCCTATTCCACAGTACAAATCAAATACTGTATCTTTTTTTGAAATTTGAGCCATTTCAACTCCTAGGTTGTACAACTTTTCTGCTTGTACAGGATTAACTTGATAAAATGATAATGGTGATATCTTAAATGTATATTCTCCTAAAATATCCTCTATATATCCCTCTCCATAAATGTTGATATTTTCTTGACCTAATATTACATTTGTATTTTTTATATTTATATTTTTAACTATAGTTTTAATTTCAGGGAATTTTGTTATTAAGTCTTGTATCAATTTTTGTTCTTGTAGAATAGTTTTTCCATTAATAACCAATATACACATTATTTGTTTTGTCTTGATTCCAACTTTTATTACAACATGTCTAAATAAGCCTTTTCCTGTTTTTTCATCATAAATAATTATCTTATTTTCTTTTATAAACTGTAATATATGCTTTGCAATTTTTTCTGATTGTTGATTTTGAATTAAACACTTTTCCATAGGTATTACTTCATGTGTTCTATTTGCAAATACACCAATTATAGGTTCTCCATTTTTATTAATCCCTACTGGATATTGTGCCTTATTTCTATAATGAAATGGATTTTCCATGCCTACTGTTTCCTGCACTTTAAGTTTATTTATTAATGTTTTATTTACTAAACTTTGAACTGCATTTTGCTTCATTTTTAAAGTTTCTTCATATTTAATATGTCTTAAATTGCATCCTCCACATCTTTTATAAGTAAAACAGTCTACTTCTTGCCTTGTTTCTGATTTATTTATAATTTCTAGGATTTTTCCAAATGCATGTGAAGTCAATACTTTTACAATTATTATTTTAACCTTTTCACCTTTTATTGCTCCTGGAATGAATATTGTAAAATTATCTATTTTGGCTATTCCTTCTCCTTCATAACCATTATCTACTATATCTACTATATATTCTTGGTTTTTTTGAATGTTCATTTTTCTCTCCTTTATTATATCAGAAATTCTATTATTTGTATTTTATATCCCTTTATTCAAAATTCCATATACCATTGATATATCTGTTGGTATTACGTATTTTGCACCTATGCTTTCAGCAACTACTAATACAAAAGCACACATTGCTCTTGTTGCATACCACCAACTTGGATCATCTACTCTACTTCGTATTTCATCTAAAGATATTGATTTATAATATCTTTCTGTTTCACTTTTTCTTGTTTCTATATCCATCATAATTGGTGATACTTCATCATTATATAAGTTATTTTTTTCATATTTTATTCCAGAAAGTCTTGCAAATTTTTCATGTCCTCCACCTGATAATATTAATATGTCTGCTTTTTCTTTTGGTAAATTCAATCTTTCTTTTATAAATGTCTTTACTGTTTCAAGATCAGTAGTTGCAAAATTTTCAGCTAAATCTGGGAATTCTTGCATTACATCTATAACTCCTATTTTTGTATTAACACTTTCTTTTATTTCTTTATCATATATTGCAATTTCTGTAGAGCCTCCTCCACCAATAAATACACACACTTTATTTTTTACAAATCTGGTTGTTCCAAAAACTGTCAATTCGTTTTCTTTTTCTTGAGAAATTATATTAAAATCATATCCTGTTTCATTTTTAAATCTTTCTAAAAATGAATTTTTTTCTGAATCACTCAAACTTCTAAAAATACTTGTACCACATACATATATATCTTTAGAAATACTTTTTAATTCTTCTATATTTTTTATTAATTCTGAAATATCACTTTCTCTTAGTTTTTTGTCTTCGCTATAATGTTTCTTAAATTGTATTGTTTTTCCTTCTAATCTTTCTATATTTTTTCCATTAAATCTATCTATTTTTGTGCAGGTTGATCCTACTTCTACAATTATTTTATCCATTCATATTCCTACCTTTCTTGATCATTTTTATTTTTAAATCTATCTGGAACTTCTATTTCCATAGGTACCAAAGTACCATCTTCTACAATATTAATTTCAACTCCAAAACTGCTTAGCCCATCTTTTAATAGTCGCTCATGTTGTAACCATAATGGAAATATAACTTGTTCTCTAACATTTCTAAATATCTGTCTATTAATTCCACCATAACTCTTCGGAATTGTTTGAAGAATTTCATCTTTTCTATCTGGAAATGCTTTAATTAAAAATAGAATTCTCTCTTTTGCAGTTTCTATGTATTCTTTTTGAGTTATTTCAGATGTTTTATATTTTTTTATTGCAGATTCTTTCATAAATGGAACTTCATCCCAAGGAATATTCCATGTTTCATGTGATGCTTTACCAGTACATAATTCTCTACAATCAAAACTTGGTCCAACATAATCAATATAAATATAATCACCAATTTTTATATCTAAATTTACTCCTCCTTGTGTATGTATTCTTTCATTGGATCCACTTTTCATATCTTCTAATATTATTACTGCATTAAGATCTGATGATTTAACTTCTTCTATATATCCTCTAACTCTATCTCTATTAAAAGTTTGACCATGAGGTAATTTTCCATTTACTCCTCTAAGACTATCGCATCTTGCTGTCATCATTTGAACAGGAAATTCATTTTCAACTTTTTCCCAGTCACTTAAAGAATTAATTACATACATTTTGTTTAATGGACTCAATTGTGGTAAATATTTGTCCACCAAAGCTATACCTTTACATTTTCTATATTGATTAATTAGTGGCATATCATCTTCGTTGCTTAATTTTAATATCATGGATTTTCTCCTTCCTTAAACTAATCGTCTCTTTTTATAGTACTAATCATATCACACCATCTTTTCTTTTTCAACAAAAAGTTAAAAATGGCTTTAAGATAGCATTCATTTATATATATAATTATATAAAATTATTTGTTTTAATTTTTATTTACAAAATTCGACACACAATATAAATAAAATGTGATATAATGAAAAAAAATGAATGGAGGATTAATTTTGAACTTAAACTTATTTGAAAATCTAAAAAAAGACATTGGAGATAATATTTCTATCAAAAATTTTATGAAAGATTTAGTTAACTCATTAAATAATACTAACTCAAATAAAGCCCTAAATACCAGTAATACTAGCAATGAAAAAGAAATTGAAACAGATAAAGAAACAATTTTAGATGAAAGCGCAAAATATAGAAAAGAAGGACATTTATATTTTGTAACAGAAGATAGAAATAATGAAATTTATTTGTGGGATTTTACTGAGAAATCTAAACACGAATTTAAAGAAATAATTTCTTCAAAAGAACTATTAAATGTAGCCAAAGAAGGTGCTATGCTTCAATATAAAAATGGAAAATATGAACTTTATTCTCCATATGGATATGACATGATATCGAATGAAAAAAAAGATAAATAAAATGAGGTAATAAAATGAGTCGAAAGAAAAGTAGTAAAAAAAGTAGTAATAATTTGAAACAAATATTAATTTTTATCATCTTGGTTATTATAATAAGTATTGCTGGATATTTTAATAACACTACAAGTAATACAAATATCGGTACAGATTCTAATGTAATTTCAACTGTCATAGAAAACATCCCCAAATACACAGATAGTCCATATATTTTAATAAATAACAATATTCCATCATTTAGCGAAAGTGATTATACAACTGAAGCTTTTGAAACATATAGTGATTTAGATAGTTTAGGAAGATGTGGTACAGCATATGCAAATATTTGTAAAGAAGTTATGCCTCCTGAAGATGCAGAAAGAGAATCTATTTCTTCTATCTTTCCATCTGGATGGAAGCAAAAAGCATATGAAGGTATAATTGAAGGTAATTATTTATATAATCGTTGCCATCTAGTAGGATATCAATTAGCTGGCGAAAATGCAAATGAAAAAAATTTAATTACAGGAACTCGTTATATGAATGTAAATGGAATGTTACCTTTTGAAAATTCTGTAGATGATTATATAGAAAAAAATCCTAGTAATCATGTTTTATATAGAGTTACTCCTATTTTTGAAGGTAATAATCTTGTTGCAAGTGGTGTGCAAATGGAAGCTTATTCTATTGAAGATAGTGGAAAGAGTATTTGTTTTAATGTATATGTTTATAATGTTCAACCTGGTATTGTGATTGATTATTCCACCGGTGAAAGTAAATTAGCAGAGTAAAAGAAGATTATCTATATAGATAATCTTCTTTAGTTGTAATATAAGTTTAAGATTGCGTAATATAAGCAATTATAAATAATATAATTGCTATTAAAGACATTGCCAAAATATAAATTTTAAATGAATCTTTAATTAATTTATATTTTTTATTATTAGCATCATCTTCTTCCATATCTTGATTTATCATTTCATCACTATCTTGTAAGCCATCATTAGGAAAAATGCTTAATATTATTTCGGCTGCTCTTTCATAGTCATTTCTATGTACAAAGATTTTTTTCTCTTGAATTGACTGTCCATAATATAAGTTCATATATGAACCGCTTCCAAAATCTTTTCTAACAAATTGTATTTTGTTATCTTCTAATATAGAACATACTTGATTTATTTCATACTCAATTGTACTAGAAAATAATTCCACTTCAGCTATTTCTTCATTTTTTTCCATGTTTACTCACCCCTTATAAAAAATAAATAAGCATCAATAAAAATCAACCATTTCTGATTGATTTTTGTATTCGTCTATTCGATTTAATTTGAACAAATTCGTTAATGGTGCGGATGAGAGGACTTGAACCTCCACACCGTTGGTACTGGTTCCTAAGACCAGCGCGTCTGCCAGTTCCGCCACATCCGCA
>CAMEJH010000046.1 GCA_945919455.1 uncultured Clostridium sp.
AAGTTGTGGAAAGAAGCAGCAAAAATCCTAAAATGGCGACAGGAGAAATAGAAGTAGTAGCAAACAAAATAGAAGTATTAGGAAAATGTAAAAATGTATTACCATTCGAAATAAACACAGATCAAGAAGTAAGAGAAGACTTAAGACTAGAATACAGATTTTTAGATTTAAGAAATGAAAAATTACATAATTCAATACTATTAAGATCAAAAGTTTTAAAAACATTAAGAGATAAAATGGATGAATTAGGATTTACAGAAATACAAACACCAATATTAGCAAACTCATCACCAGAAGGTGCAAGAGACTATTTAGTACCAAGTAGACTACACCCAGGAGAATTTTATGCATTACCACAAGCACCACAACAATTCAAACAATTATTAATGGTAAGTGGATTTAATAAATACTTCCAAATAGCACCATGTTTCAGAGATGAAGACCCACGTGCAGACAGAGCACCAGGTGAATTCTATCAATTAGACTTTGAAATGAGTTTTGCAACACAAGAAGATGTATTCAAAGTAATAGAAGAAGTAATACCATATACATTCAAAAAATTTACAAATTGGAAAGTAGACGAAGGACCATTCATACGTATACCATATAGAGAAGCAATGGAAAAATACGGTATAGACAAACCAGACTTACGTAACCCATTAATAATACAAGATGTAACAAGCGTTTTTGAAGGAACAGAATTCAATGCATTTAAAGATAAAACAATAAAAGCAATAGTAGTTCCAAATGGAGCAGAACAAGGAAGAAAATTCTTTGACAAAATGACAGAATTCGCAGTAGAAGAATGTGGCGCAAAAGGCTTAGCATGGACAAAATTCGAAGCAGATGGAACAGTACAAGGCGGAATTGCAAAATTCATAACAGAAGAAGCTAAAGCAAAATTAGAAAATGAAATTGGAGTAAAAACAGGAGACAGTATATTCTTTATAGCAGATGAATTCCATACTGCACAAAAAATTGCAGGACTTGTAAGAATAGAATTAGGAAAACGTTTAGACTTAATAGAAAAAGATGTATACAAATTCTGCTTTATAGTAGACTTCCCAATGTATGAATTATCAGATGAAGGAACAATAGATTTCTGCCATAATCCATTTTCAATGCCACAAGGTGGACTAGAAGCATTAAACACAAAAGAGCCACTAGACATACTTGCATATCAATATGACTTAGTATGTAATGGATATGAAGCAGCATCAGGAGCAGTAAGAAACCACGATCCAGAGATAATGGTAAAAGCATTTGAAATAGCAGGATATACAGAAGAAGATGTAAAAACAAGATTTGGAGCATTATACAATGCATTCCAATATGGAACACCTCCACATGCAGGAGCTGCACCTGGAATAGATAGATTAATAATGTTAATTGCAAACTCTACAAATATAAGAGAAGTAATAGCATTCCCTAAAAATAAAAAAGCAAGAGACTTACTAATGAGAGCACCATCTGTTGTAAGTAAACAACAATTAGATGATGTACATATTCAAATAAAGGAAGAAGAAAATGAAAAAATATAAATTAGAAATAATCGTATTTTTAAGTGGAGCAATAGGAATGGGACTCGAACTAATCGCAGCAAGAGTCCTTTCTCCATATGTAGGAAGTTCAAATGTAGTATGGACAAGTATAATAGGAATAATATTAGCAAGTATGAGTTTAGGATATTGGATTGGTGGAAAAAGAGCAGATAAAAATGCAAGTTTAGACAAGTTGTCAGAAATTCTATTAATGGCAGCAATGTCCACAAGTATTATACCTATATTAGAAACACTTATAGTAAAACAATTTGCAGGATTAATTAGCAACTTAATAATTGCAGCAATTATATGTGCAATATTAGTATTTTCAATACCAAGTTTTATATTAGCGATGGTATCTCCATTTGCAGTAAAAATTAAAAGCAAAGAAGATAATGAAATTGGTTCACTATCAGGTAGAATATCATCACTTTCTACAATAGGAAGCATAGTAGGAACATTTCTAATGGGATTTGTATTAATACCACATATAGGAGTAAGTAATATTAATATAGGAGTTACAATTTTATTAGTAATAATGTCAGTTATAGCAAGAGAAAATAAAGACAAAAAATATGCTTATTCTGTCCTTTCACTAGTATGTATAATGTTAATATGTATTATAATTGGTAAATGGATATTCAAAATAAACAATCCAGACATATTACTAGATACAGATTCACAATATAGCAGAATATGGGTAAAACAAATAAAAGGTGAAAATGCAACATATAAAACTTTGCAAGTAGACACAGGAATAGAATCATATATAGATTCAACAACAGGAGAAATGGGTGCTAAATATTTAAGATATTATGATTTATTTGAATACTTTAACAAAGATGCAAAATCTACATTATTAATTGGTGGAGCAGCATATACATATCCAATACACTACTTACAAAAATATAAAGATAAAACAATAGATGTAATAGAAATAGACGACAAAATGACCCAAATTGCTATAGAGCAATTTGGGTTAAATACAAATGAACCACGACTAAAAATATATAGCCAAGATGGAAGAAGCTATCTGAATTATAGTAAAAATAAATATGACACAATATTAATAGATGCATTTAAAGGAGTAAATGCACCATTTGAATTAACAACATATGAAGCTCTTTCAAATGCTAAAAATATGTTAAATGAGAATGGCATAGTATTAACCAATATTATAGCCTCATTAGAAGGAAAAGATTCTAAATTTATAGAATATGAATATTCTACTTATAAAGCAGTATTTGATGATGTAAAAATATTTATGGTAAGAAATTTAGAAAAAATAGAAAGACAGAATTTAATACTTGTAGGAATAAAAGGAAAACCAGAAACAGATACAAACAAATATGAAGAATATAAAACTTATTTAGAAATGCAGGTTACAGACTTTCAAACGAATAAAGGAGTTGTAACTGATGATTTTGCTCCAATAGGAAATTAAATAGGAAGTAGCAAAAATGTATAAAGTTGAAAAATTATGTAAATTATGTTATAATAACAAAGACAAATCCAAAAAGGAGGAAGTATCACATGAATGGAAATTGCAAATCAATAAATGCACCGAAAGTTTACAAGCAAATTTGCAATGGAGATGCAACCTTGGAAGAGCTTGCTGCGGAGTACGGTTTATCAGTAGAAAACTTTTGCAAAGTATTAGAACGGAAAATAGGCACTAAAAATTTAGAGGAAATCAAAAAGCAAGGTGCTAAAAATAAAAAGATAAGGCAACGGCAACAAGAAAAGACAACTTGCCTAAGAAATAACAATGAACAGCCTTGCCAACCAGCACCTATTGTGAAGTCAGACTCAGAAAAGCGCGAAGAACTAGAAAAACAACTAAATGAAGTCCAGTTAAGAATTAATGAACAAATGGCTTTGATTAGGTCAGAGGTTTCAAATTGCCATAAAAAAGAGGCAGAAGTATCAAAAGCAGAAGAAGTACTTAGAGTAGCGCAAAAAGCTTTAGAAACTGCGCAGGAAAATTTGCTAAAAGCTCAATCAAAGAAAAAAAATCACGAAGAAAAATTTAAAAAGTGGATGAAAGCCAAAAAAGAAATCCTTGAACAGATGGAGGAGCTAAACAAAAAGAAAATTTATCTTGTGGCTCCTAATTATAGCGGTGAATTTCCAAATTGTGGCACATTTATTTCAACAGTAAAAATTGCAGAAAAAAATGTAACACTCGAAAGTGCGACAGATTTGATGAAAGAACCTACAATGTCAGATATTCTTGAAAGTGGATTTGAGAATATTTCGGATTTCAATTCTGCACTTGAGTTTGCAAAGCTTGTGATTAAATATTTATGCGAAGGTGATGAAATATCAATTCTTGTTGATGATGAAAGAACCAAAGCAGTGCTTAAACAGCAATATGTGCAAATCTAACTCATGTATGAGGCGTGGAGAAATCTCCACGCCTTAATTTTATAAAAAAATTATAAAAACATTTACAATCAACATAAAATATGCTATAATAAGCAATATCAAATAAAAAGCCTAAGAAAAAGCAAAGTAAATATATTAAAAAGTATCACAGAGAAAATAGCAAAGCTGAGAGCTATTTATACCAAATATATTGAAATTTCACTTTAGAGGTCTTATCTTGAAAACAACAAGTAGAGATAAGCGGTTGCACCGTTAAAACAATAATAAGGTTAATTAAGCTAAGAGATATATTCATAGCTTTTAATAAAATTAGGTGGTACCACGGAAAAATTCGTCCTATAAATATAATAGGATGAATTTTTTTTATTCGCAAAAACCATCGATAGAAAGGAAGGAAACAACATGCAAGAACAAATTGAAAAAATCAAAAAAGAAGCATTAGAAGAAATTGAAAAAACACAAGAATTAAAAAGTTTAAATGATGTAAAAGTTAAATACCTAGGTAAAAAAGGAGAATTAACACAAGTATTAAGAGGAATGGGAGCACTACCAGCAGAGGAAAGACCAGTTATAGGAAGCCTTGTAAATGAAGTGAGAGAAGAAATAGAAACGGCAATAAACAATAAAGAAGCAAAATTTAAAGAAGAAGAATTGCAAAAAAAATTAGAAGAAGAAACAATAGATATTACGCTTCCAGGAACAAAAATAAAAAGAGGAAGTAAACACCCAGTAAATAGAGTAATAGAAGAAATAGAAGATTTATTTGTTCCAATGGGATATGATGTAATATCAGGTCCAGAATTAGAAACAGATGAATTCTGTTTTGAAAGACTAAATTTACCAAAAGGACATCCAGCAAGAGATATGCAAGATAGTTTCTATATAACTGATGAATATTTATTAAGAACTCAAACATCAGCAGTTCAAGCAAGAACAATGTTAGCAAATACAGAAAAAACACCAATAAGAATGATATGTGCAGGAAAAACATATAGAAGAGAAGATGATGCAACACATTCACATCAATTTGGCCAAGTAGAAGGTCTTGTAATAGATAAAAAAGAAAGAAATGTATCTCTTGCAGACTTAAAAGGAACATTAGAAGTATTTGTAAAAAAATTAATTGGAAAGAACTGTGAATTACGTTTTAGACCAAGTTATTTCCCATTTACAGAACCATCATATGAAGTAGATGTAAGTTGCTTTAAATGCGGAGGAAAAGGGTGTAGTCTTTGTAAACAAACAGGTTGGATAGAAGTGTTAGGTTCAGGAATTGTACATCCAAATGTATTAAAAATGAATGGATATGATCCAGAAAAATATGGAGGATTTGCATTTGGAACAGGACTAGAAAGACTTGCAATGTTCAAATACGGAATACCAGACATGAGATATTTATATGCAAACGATATACGTTTCTTAAGTCAATTTGACAGAAAGGATGAGGAATAATGAAATTAAGCAAAAACTTTTTAAAAGATTATGTTGATATAGATGTAGATGTAAGGCAACTTGCAGAGGACATGACAAGAGTTGGAAATGAATTTGATTCTGCAGGAAAATTAATAAATGCAACTAAATTAGTAATAGGAGAAATTGTAGAATGTGTTGATCATCCAGATTCAGACCATTTACATTGTTGTAAAGTTAATATTGGAAAAGAAATTTTAAATATAGTATGTGGAGCACCAAATGCTAGAAAAGGAATAAAAGTAATCGTAGCATTAGATGGTGCAGAATTACCAGACAAAACAATAAAAAGAGGAATAATAAGAGGTCAAGAATCAAATGGAATGTTATGCTCAATAGCAGAATTAGGGCTAGAACACAAATTCTTAAAGCCGGAAGACTTAGCAGGAATAGCAGAACTAGGAGAAGATGCAATAATTGGAGAAGACCCAATAAAATATTTAGGATTAGATGATGAAGTAATAGACTTTGACTTAACAGCAAATAGGGGAGATTTACTAAGTATTTTTGGAATGGCATATGAAGTTGGGGCAATTTATGATAAACCAGTTAGAGAAGTTGAACTAAATCATAAAGAACAAGGAGAAGACCTAAATAAAACATTTACAACAGAAGTAAAAACAGATAATTGTAAATTATTATTAGTAAAAAAGGTTGAAAATGTAGAAATAAAAGAAAGTCCAGCATTTATAAAAAACAGACTAATTGCATCAGGAATAAGACCAATAAATAATGTTGTAGACATCAGTAACTATGTAATGCTAGAACTAGGTCAACCATTGCATTTCTATGATGCAGATAGACTAGGAAATAAGCTAATTGTAAGAATGGCAGATGATAAAGAGAAACTAACAACATTAGATGGAAACGAAAGAACATTAAGTACAGAAGATATAGTAATAGCAGATAGTACACATAGTGTAGGTTTAGCAGGAGTAATGGGAGGATTAGAAACAGAAGTAGAAGCAGATACAAAAAATATAATAATAGAATCTGCAATATTTGACTCTGTAAAAATAAGAAAAACCTCTAATAAAATTTTAAGAAGTGAAGCAAGCAATAGATTTGAAAAAGGACTAGATCCAGCAAGAACATATATGGCAATAGAAAGAGCTTGTACATTGCTTGAAAAATATGCAAATGGAAAAGTTGTAACAGGAACAGTAAAATATGATAAAACAACACAAGAAGATAAAGAAATAGATATAAAATTCCAAAACATAAATGATGTATTAGGAACAACTATTCCAAACGAAGAAATTCTAAATGTATATAGAAAATTAGGATTCACTTATACAGTTAAAGGAGACACTATAACGGTAAAAGTTCCAACAAGAAGAATGGATATATCAATAAAAGAAGACCTAATAGAAGAAGTAAGCCGTATATATGGTGTTGATAACATTCAAGGAAAGTTACCAGTAGTGCCTATGAGAAAAGGAAGCTATGATAAAACATTAAGAGAAATTAGAAACAAAATGATAGCGTTAGGACTAAACGAAACATTATCATATATATTAATAAATGATAAAGAAGTTCATGGTTATACATTAGATGAATTCGAAGAATTAAAATTATTAGATCCAATAACAGAAGATAGAAACACATTAAGATATAGTATGATTCCTTCTTTATACAAAATATATGAATATAATAATGCACGTGGACAAAAAGATGTATCAATATTCGAAATAGGAAAAGGCTTCTATAAAAAAGAAGAAAAATATGGAGAAGATACAAAACTATGCTGCCTAATGACAGGAAAATATTCATTGGGACTAAATAATACTAAAAATGTAGACTTTTATACAGTAAAAGGAATTGCAGAAGAAATACTTGAATACTTAGGATATTCAACGAGATATAGTTTTGTAACAGGAGAATTTCCAAAAGAAATGCATCCAGGACAAAGTGCTTATATATCAGTTAATGGTGCAAACTTAGGAATAATAGGAAAATTACATCCAAATATATCAAAAGAAGACGTATTCGTTTTAGAGATTAATTTAACTGAATTATTGCAAAGAAAAGTAGGAAAAATGAAATATAAGGAAATTTCAAAATTTCCAAGCATTAAAAAAGATGTTGCATTTGTTGTAGACAAAAATCTTGTGTCAAAAGACATAGAAAAAGCTATTAAAAATGCAGGAGGAAGTTTACTTACAAATATTGAAGTTTTCGATGTTTATACAGGTTCAAATGTAGCAGAAAACAAAAAATCAATAGCTTATTCTTTAACATTTGGAGATACTAAAAAGACTTTGACAGATGAAGAAATTAACAATCTGATGGAAAAAGTTATGGAAAATGTCTGCAAAAAATTTGGAGCAGAGGTTAGAAAATAAATATATAAGATCATCACAGGTAAAGTGGTGGTCTTTATTATTTTCAAAAAGTTTTTTATAATTAATGTAAAAATGAAACTAAATAATTGTATAAATTAATCTAATAAATGTATTAAGTGTTAGAAAAGAAAGAGATGATAAAATGGAGGAGATTGTAAAAAAAGCAAAACAAGGAGATAATCAAGCTTTTACGGAATTAATAATGAACTTACAACAAGATTTATATAAAATAGCAAGAACTCGATTGTCAAATAATGATGATATAAATGAAGCAGTGCAAGAAACAATTATAAAAGCATATTCATCAATTAAAAAATTAAGAGAAGAAAAATATTTTAAAACTTGGATAATAAAAATATTAATAAATCAATGTAATGATATATATAGTAAAAATAAAAAGCTTGAATATATAGAATATGAAGAAAGTAAATTAGAAGAAAACAAAAATGATTCTCTAAAACAAAAGATAAATGATTTGGATTTTTACATATTAATTAAAAATCTAAACTATGATGAGAGAATTGCAGTAATATTATTTTACTTGGAAGGATTTTCAACAAAAGAAATAGGCAAGATATTAAAAACACCAGAAGGTACAATAAAAACAAGAATTTCAAGAGCAAGAAAAAAATTAAAAGATTTATTAGAAAAGGAGGAAAATTAGATGGATAATTTAGACAAGGTGATCACAGAAGTAGTGACAAGAGATATAGAATTGACAGAAGAATACAAAGATAATATCGAAAATGCAATATATCAGTGCACACATAATATTAAAAAGTATAATATTTTAAGCAAAATAAAAAAGATAATTATTGCATCTTTAATTGGAGTAAGCAGTTTAACAGTATATGCTGCAACTTCAAAAAATTTTAATTTCAAAAATATGGGACTATTAAAATTAAACCAAAATTATGAAGAAAGTGCAGTTGAAATTAATAAAACAATAGAAAACGAATATTTCACATTAACGCTAGAATCAATGGCTGGAGATAATGCCTATGTTGTAGCAGAATACAAAATAGAATTAAAAGAAAAAGCATTGCAAGAATTTGGAGAGGTTCCATTTGATAAAGAAAGAGGAGGATACCAATTAAATTTTGCAAACAGAATATTTGTTAATTCACAAAAATCTAATTATACTATAACAAATATAGATAAAATAGGAGAAAATGAATATTATTATTCACAAGTTATTAATGTAATGAATGTAGATAATAGCGATATAAAATTAGAAATATATTTCAATAATCTTTATATTGGTTATTATGGAAAGGAGAATAAAATAGAAATAGATAAAAAGTTACAAATAGATGTGAAAGCAAACAAAACAGATAAAACTCTTGCAAATGAACAAAAAGTAGATGAAAATAAAAAAATTATTATTGAAGGAATGTTTAACACTAAATTTGAAACATATATTAAAGCACAAGAAATTACAGAAAATATAACTTATGGTGAATATAGTGGATATCACGGAGTTGGAACAACTTATGATAGTTTTGTGGTTGCAGATGAAAATGGAAATACTATACCATATCAAACATATTATGGGGAATGGGCAGGAAAAAGTATATATGTTGAAAATGAAAATGGAGAAATGAAAAAAACAGAAGCAGCCAATTTAAAAGACAGTGATAAAATTAAAGTAGTAGAAAATTTTATCATTATAATAGGAAAAAATGAAGACTTAAAAAAAGTGAAAGTAGTGCCTATAAGAACAGGTATTTATAATGATAGAAATGATGAAGAACAAAAGGCATATAATAAGGCAAAATGGTATCCAATAGTTGAAGGAGAAACAAAATATACTGCTAAAAGTGGACTTGGAGGAACTTTTACAATAAATAAAATTACAATAGATGATGAAAATATTAATTTCTATTATGATCAACAAGGACTAATAGGTAATGAATTTAAAATATTGATAAGAAACAATAATGGTACTATGAATTACATTCATTCATCTAAAGAAGAAAGAAAAGAGCTGAATAGTGATGAAAACAAAATAACATTTGCAAGATATGGAGGAATGAATGCAGGAGCAAATATTGTAAAAGGTGAATTAGATAATATAAAAGATATATCAAAATATGAATTTACTTTATTATTTGGAAGTCAAAATAAAATAATAGGTAAAGAAGTTGAACTTACGATACCAGAAGAAGACAAAAACATAGATACATTTGAAAATATCCAAATTTCCAATATCAATAAAATAAAACTAAAATATTGGCTAGAAAATGAAGAATATCCTATGTATATGGAAATAAAATATGATGAAAATAATCAGGTCTTCGATATTTCAGGAGATTATAGTGGTTATATAGAACATGTAATTAATATAGAAGATAACAGAGAATTAGATTTATATATTGATAAAATACAAAAATATTTTGAAGAAAAAGACGGGGGAAGTGAAATTTTAGAATAATTATATTGTGTCTAAAAAACTATCTGTATGTATTGTTCTTTAATAAAATATATAGTATAATATTACCATCCTTTTCAAAGGAAATCTTTCGGAAAGGAGGTACAAGAGATGACTTCTTACGATTTGATTTGGCGTTTGATAGAGTTACTTTTACAACAAAAAGAAACAGTATCAAATGCTAATGACCAGAAGAAAGACTAAAACTAGTCTTTGGAAGTGTTGGAACAACCACTCCTCACTTCCATTTTTTTGCAAAAAAATAGAACTAAATGCAACCACACATTTAATTCTAGTACATTAAATGACTTCTTATAATTAACTTAAGTTATTAATAGTATACTACTTTTACTATTATATGTCAATATTTTTTTAAATATTCATAATCATATAAAAATAAACAAATTTGCCCAAAACCCTTGACAAATTCACGAAAAAGGTGTAAAGTATATTAGCATTACACCTTTTTATTATTGGTTATAACAATAAAAAGGTTAAAGTACACTTAAGGAAGAGGTAGTAAATATGGAAAAGAATGTAAAAATAAGCATGTTATGGCAAATATATGGAAAGCTATTAACAGAAAAACAATATGAGTACATAGATTACTACTACAATAATGACTTATCTTTATCAGAAATTGCAGAAAACGAGAATATCACAAGACAAGCAGTAAGAGATATCATCAAGAAGGGGGAAAGAAAACTTTTCGAATATGAAGAAAAGCTATTGTTTATGAGAAAGACAATTAATCAAGAAAAACAAATACAAAATATCTTGTTAAATTTAAACAAAATACAAAAAGACTCATCAGATAAACAAGTAACAAGTATTTTAGAAGAAATAAGAAAAGAATTAAATTGTTTAGTGTAAACAAAAGATAGGAGGACATAATGGCATTTGAAGGATTATCATCAAGACTACAAGAAATAACAAGAAAAATTAAAGGAAAAGCAAGAATAACAGAATCAGACTTAAAAGAAATGCTAAGAGAAGTTAAACTTGCCCTACTAGAAGCAGATGTAAACTATAAAATAGTAAAAGAATTCATTAATAGCATACAGGAAAAAGCATTAGGTCAAGATGTAATGAAGTCTTTAACACCTGGACAGCAAGTCATCAAAATTGTAAAAGATGAAATGGTAGAATTACTAGGAGGAACAGAAAGTAAAATTAATTTTACACCAAATCCACCAACAGTAATAATGTTAGTAGGACTTCAAGGATCAGGAAAAACAACTACAGCAGGCAAACTTGCTAATATTTTGCGAAAACAAGGTAAAAAGCCATTACTTGTAGCATGTGACATATATAGACCAGCTGCAATAAAACAGTTACAAGTAGTAGGTGCACAGCTAAACATACCAGTATATAGTAACGAAACATCAAAAGATGTTGTACATATAGCAAAACAAGCCATGAGTACAGCAATATCAAAACTAAATGATGTAGTAATATTAGATACAGCAGGTAGATTACACATTGATGATGAATTAATGCAAGAACT
>CAMEJH010000047.1 GCA_945919455.1 uncultured Clostridium sp.
ATTCTACTATGTCCTAGAATGTCTGCAACATCTCTAATTTCTGCTCCTTTTCTCAGAATTTGAGTAGCATAGCTTCCCCTTAAATCATAAAATCTACATTTTTTTATACCAAGTTCATTATGAATTATTTTAAAAGGATACTTTATAATATCTGTTCCCACATATGATCCATTATTTTTGGTAAATACCATTTCTACACTATTTAAATTTTTGTGTTTACTTTCAATAACCTTATATTCATTTATTTTTCCGTATTCATTTTTAATAGGCTCTAATTCATATTTCTTATACTTCCTTCCATATTTCTTTTTTAATAATTTTTGTTTTTCTTTATAATTAGATAACACTTTATATAAAGTATCACATATGAAAACCTCTCTACAACTATAATTTGTTTTAGTAGTTCCTAAAAACCATCTTCCTTTATCATCTTTTATCTTGGAATATACTGTTTTATTTATTTTTATAATTTTGTTTTCTAAATCAATATCATCCCAAGTTAATGCAAATACTTCTCCTGTTCTCATACCCGTATAGCAAGCTGTTAAAAAAGCACATATAAATGTATTATTATTCTTAAATCTTAATAAAATTTTATCAATTTCTTCTTGAGAATAAATATGTTTTATACCGTTTTTTTTGTTTCAAACGAAAGTATTTTA
Organism: uncultured Clostridium sp.; assembly: GCA_945919455.1. Classification (GTDB taxonomy): domain Bacteria; phylum Bacillota; class Clostridia; order TANB77; family CAG-508; genus CAG-269. Next base: position 663 of record CAMEJH010000047.1, read on the forward strand.
GGAATTTTTAATTCTACTGCTGGATTATATTTTAAAAATCCAAAATGATTTGTTGCGTCTCTAAAAGAACTTTTTATTACTTTTTGATAATTTCTTACTCCTTCTTTTGTTTTACATTTTTGAGCAATTTTTAATAATGATTGATTTAATAAGAATGGTGTTATATAACTTAATTTGTATTTTCCTATTTCCTCTTTTAATACCCTAAATGTTTCCTTATATCTCTTTGCCGTGGAATATTTATAATTAATTTCAAAATATTCTTTCATCCAATAATCTAAATAATCCGAATAAGTCATTAGTGAATCTTTTGTGCTACCACCATTTATATATTCGTCATATGCTTTCATTCCTGCCATTAATGCTTCGTTTTTGGTTTTGAATCCTGATTTGCTAATGTATTTTCTTTTTCCATCTACTTTTGCTATTTCAAATTGATATTGATATACTTTACCACGTTTTCTAATATTTACCATTTTTTACCTCCATTCCTCTATATTTTTACACAGAAAAAAAGAAATGTCAACATATATTCTATGTCTACATTCCTTTATTTTCAGCACTTCTTGTTCGCATTTCGATATTTTTGTTGACAAAACGAACTTATTTTGCAAATTTTCAGTTTTTAAAATTCCTGTGTGACTCGCTATTTAAGCGTTCTTTCCGCAACAGTTCTTATACTTTTTACCCGAACCACATGGACATGGGTCGTTTCTCCCCACTTTAGGTTCTTGATTTACAACTGTTCTGTTTACTTCAGACTTCATTTGTTGTCCATTATCTAAACTATTTAATGCTTGTAATGCTGCTCCTGTAATTTTAGCTGCTTCTTCTCTTTTTACTTCTTCTTGTTTACGAAGATTCATAAGCATTTTTACTACATCATGTTTTATGTCTAGAACCATTTCGTCAAACATATCCATTCCTTCAATTCTGTATTTTACTACAGGATCTTGTTGTCCATATGCACGAAGTCCAATACCATTTTTTAATTCATCCATGGCATCTATATGATCCATCCATTTTTGGTCAACTACTTTTAGCATAACTACTCTTTCAAGCTCTCTTAAGTCTTCACTTCCAATTTCTTTTTCTTTTTCATTATACTTATTTATAGCTTCCTCTTGTAATTTTTCAACAATAGCATTTGAATTTTTTGAATTCTCTTTTATAAAGTCATTCATTTCAATTCCAAATGTATTTCTTATATCTGTATTTAATGCTTCAACATTTGCTTCTTCTTCACCAGCAAAATATGTTAATACTACTTCTTCTACTAATGATTTTATCATTTTTAAAATACTTTCATTTATATTTTCTCCATCAAGCACTTCTCTTCTTTGTTTATAAATAATTTCTCTTTGTGCATTCATTACATCATCATATTTTAACACACTTTTTCTAATGCTAAAGTTTCTTCCTTCAACTTTTTTTTGAGCAGATTCTACAGCATTGCTTATCATTTTATTTTCTATAGGAATACTCTCATCCATACCAATTGTGTTATATACTTTTGTTATCATATCTCCGCCAAAGATTTTCATTAAGTCATCGTCTAATCCTATATAGAATTTTGATTCTCCTGGATCTCCTTGACGTCCACTACGTCCACGCAACTGGTTATCAATTCTTCTTGATTCGTGTCTTTCTGTTCCTATTATTTTTAGTCCACCTGCAGCTATTACTTTTGCTTTTTCTTCTTTTATTTCTTCATCATATTTCTTTACTAATTTTTTAAAGTTTTCTCTTGCTTTCAAGATTTCTTGGTCATCTGTTTCATAGAATGTATTAGATTCTTCTATCAGATTTTCTGGTACTTTATTTTTTCTCATTTCTTGTTTTGCAAGATATTCACTGTTTCCTCCAAGCATAATATCAGTACCACGCCCTGCCATGTTTGTTGCTATTGTTACTGCTCCAAATTTTCCTGCTTGTGCTATTATTTCTGCTTCTTTTTCATGGAATTTTGCATTTAATACTTCATGTTTAATTCCTTCTTTTTTTAGTATGCTACTTAATTTTTCAGATTTTTCTATTGATACTGTACCAACTAGTACTGGTTGACCTTTTTCATGGCTTTCTTTTATACTTTGTACTACTGCATTAAATTTAGCTTTCTCATTTTTGTAAATTACATCATTTTGGTCATTTCTTATCATAGGTTTGTTTGTTGGTATTGATATAACATCTAAGTTATATATTTCTTCAAATTCAGCTTCTTCTGTCATAGCAGTACCTGTCATTCCTGATAGTTTGTCATACATTCTGAAATAATTTTGGAATGTTATTGTTGCTAATGTTTTTGATTCATCTGCAATTTTTACTCCTTCTTTTGCTTCTATTGCTTGATGTAATCCATTGTTATATCTTCTTCCATACATTATACGACCTGTGAATTCATCTACTATTAATACTTCTCCATCTTTTACGATATAATCTATATCTCTTTTCATTATTCCATGTGCTCTTAATGCTTGATTTACATGATGTACTAATGTAGAATTTTCTATGTCATTGAAGTTTTCTAAGTGAAATTCTTCTTCTGCCTTTTTTATACCTTTTTGTGTTAATGACGCTGATTTTGCTTTTAAGTCTACTATATAATCATATTTTTCATTGTCTTCTGCTTGTATTTCATCTTTTACATCTTCTTCTACTATTATTCTTGGTTTTAGTCTTCTTACAAAGTCATTTGCTTTTTTATATAAATCTGATGATTGGTTTGCTCTTCCTGATATTATAAGTGGTGTTCTTGCTTCATCAATTAAAATACTATCTATCTCGTCTACTATTGCATAATTTAAACCTCTTTGTACTAATTGATTTTTATAGATTACCATGTTGTCTCTTAAATAATCAAATCCAAATTCATTGTTTGTTCCATATGTAATGTCACATGCATATGCTTGTTGCTTTTCTTGTGGATTCATTCCTGCAATTACAAGACCTACTGATAATCCTAAGAATTTGTATAGTTTTCCCATCCATTCACTATCTCTTTTTGCTAGGTAATTATTTACTGTTATTACATGTACACCTTTTCCTGTAAGTGCATTTAAATATACTGGAAGTGTTGCTACAAGTGTTTTTCCTTCTCCTGTTTTCATTTCTGCAATTCTTCCTTGATGTAATATTATTCCACCTATTAATTGTACATCAAAATGTCTCATTCCTAGTACTCTTTTTGAAGCTTCTCTTACTGTTGCAAAAGCTTCTGGTAATATATCATCTAATGTTTTTCCTTCTTCTAATTCTTTTTTTAATTTATTTGTTTGATTTTTTAGTTCTTCATCTGTTAATTTTGAAATTTCTTCTTCTAAACCATTAATTTGTTCTACTAATGGCATTATTCTTTTTACTTCTTTCTCACTATAGCTTTTAAATATTTTGCTAAATATACTCATTTTTATCATCCTTTCATTTATACCATTATAATATAGCACGATTGGCTTGTTTTTTCAAGTTTTTTAAATAATTTTATGTTAAAAGGGACTCTCTACTAGAAAGTCCCTTTTAATATAATTATTTTAAAATGTATTTGGTGTTGTCTTCTTCAATCCCTTCTTGTAAAATACAAACATGGTATCTTCCTTTTTTGGCAGAAAAGACATCATACAAGATTTTTTCAAACATATAGTTTACAATGTTAGAAAGTTCTCTTGCTCCTGTGTTAGCTTTTTTGGCCTTTTTAGCAATGGCTTTGAATAGCGTTTTTCCATTGTACTGTAGCTTTATACCATATTTGGAAAATTCATTTTGATATTTTCTGAAAATAGAATTTTGAGATTTTTTTACAATTTCCTCCAAAACATCTTCAGAAAGATCATTTAGCTGAACAATAGTATCAATTCTACCAACAAATTCTTCTGGAAAACCATACTTAACTAAGGATTCCTTAATAGCACCTGTTTTGCTCAATGTTTTGATATCCTCTTGCTTTTGAGCAAATCCAATGGTTTGAGTTCTAGGTACATTTTGCAGTACAGTTTCCATATCAGAAAATGCACCTGCAAAAAAGATCATTAAATTTTCCGTAGAAAATTCATCTTCATCTATGTCACGTCCTCTAATTGTAGGAATTTTTATTTTTTTCCCTTCAATTAGTTTTAACATAGAATTTAAAACCCCAGAACCACTTACATCTCTTTCGGTGGTTTGTTTTCCTGTTTTTTTGTCAATCTCATCAATTATAACAATTCCCTGTTCAGCAATATCAAAGTCAAAATCTGCTGCTTCTATCAGATCTAAAATGATAGATGAAACATCTCTACCATAATACCCTTCTTGGGTAAATTCATTTGCGTCTTCTACAACATAGACTCTATTTAGTTTTTGCGCAAGCTGTTTTAAGATTTCTGTTTTGCCTGTCCCAGTTTTGCCCATAACTAACACATTGGCTTTTATGCCTTTAAGCATAATAGACCGATATGCTGCTGTTACAATACTTCTTACTTGCTCATCTTGACCTTTTACAACTTGAAGAATGCTATTTTCTGTTTCCCTTATTGTCGGAAGTTTTTTGATTTCTTCTCTTATTTCCTCTTCCCGTCTTTCCTTTAAGGTTTTATTCCCACCATCCATTTTTTACCTCCTTGAATAATTATTCGCAGATAATTGAATTGTAATGTGCACATATTATACAATATTTTTAAGAATTTTTCAATATTTGACTTAGAAAAAGAGCCCTCAAATAGAGAGCTCTTTTTCTTTTTAGCCATGCAACAAAAGCTGTCTTCTGAATTTGTACTTAGGCTTTCTGTTTTTCTTAATAGATTCTTTTGCCTTTTTGCTACATTTTTTGACCTTAGTAGCAAGTTTAGACCCCATGTGTTTCACATAGCCATACCTAGAGATCATAAATGTGTGCTCACCCAGAATCTCTACTCTTTTTGCATGAACTTCTTTACAAACTTTATTAGCAAATTCCTCTTTTACATGTTTCTGACCATGGTTAACCAAAACCAAATTCAAGTGTTTAAATTTCTGCAAAAGTTCGATCAATTCATCTGCTTTTGCATGGGAAGAAAATTCATTTGTTGTTTTTATTTGAGCTTTTACTCTAACTTTTCTTCCCTGAATTTTAACACACCCATTGTCAGGATGCTGAAGTTGGAATCCAAAGGTACCTTCTGCAGTATACCCTGTGAAATACATGTCCACATCTTTTCTGACAATATACTCCGGAATATAAATCTGTGCAGGTCCATGATCTGCCATTCCAGATGTGGTAAGAACAATTTGCTGTTTTCTGCTACCAATTACCTCCTGTCTATTTTCTTTTGTTACAGGTTCGTAACTTGTAAGGAACTCTCTAATCTCAGGTCTTATCCCAAATTCTTCCTTGGAATACATTTTGGTGTAATCCTGAGCCAGTTTTCCATCAAGTCTGATAGGAATTTTGGAACTAATCTCTCCTGCTTTTTGCATTTTGTTAAGCAGATACAAGATTTCTTGAGCTCTCCCTTGAGCAAAAACAAAAATCAAAACCGTCCTTTTGCTTTCCAAAGATTCAAGTACATCTTGTACAAAATGATACTGAATATCTTCGGTAGTCATATATCCGTAAGTTGCTTCGGTAATAACCGTTACCGGTAATTCATACACCCATTCTGGCAGAGCTTCTACCTCTCTGAATATATTTTGAGGTTTGTAGTCACCTGTAAAAAAGAGATTGATATCTTCTTCACCAGGGTAACTGATTTGAATAAGAACCATTGCCGCTCCAATTAAGTGTCCATTATCAAAAAATGTTATTTTGATATTTCTGTCCACATATTCAGTTTGTTCCAAACTGCACGGTACAATGTTCTGTTTAACTGTCTCCAAATCATCTCCGTCATATAAGGGCTTTTGCTTTTTCTTTTTGGCCTCCTCTTTTAAAATTTGCAAAGAATTTGTAAGTGCAATAGGCATAAGTCTTGCTGTTTCCAAAGTAGTAAAGAAATGTCCTTTATATCCTTTCTTTACCATCAGTGGTACACGCGCCATGTGGTCTGCATGATTGTGAGTAATAATTGCAAAATTAATGCTGCTACAATCAAACGGAAAGGGTTCTCTATTCAGGTGATTGTAGTCATTCTCCTGAAACAAACCACAATCCACCACGAATTTGGTTTTATTTCCATTGGGATATTGTACCACAACTAAGTGGCACGAGCCCGTAACCTCCGGATTAAGGGAGGTTATATGGCAATAAAACCGTTCCGTTTTCCCCATAGAATCCACTCCTTGAATAATTATTCGCTGGTTTTTACGCTATTGGTATACAATTATTATATACTATCACTTTGCATAAATCAATCATTTTCGACATAATTCTACATTTTTTTATAATATTCCGCTTGTTGGCACATATGTATTGCTAGGTGGATTTACATATTCATTATCTGGCTCTGAAGTTTTTTCTAAATTAGTAATATTAATTATTGGTATTTCTTCATTATGATACTTTCCTTTTTCTATTATTCCAGTAACATTTACCCATGTTCCATCTTCAAAATTATCAGCATCTTTATATTGGCATAAAAATCCTACAACTACTGTTTGTGTTTTTGAATTATTTATAAACATATCTCTTGCCAAAACAAATTGTTTTTCATCAAAATCTAATAACCTATACATATACCCTGTGAATTTAACTTTCATCCCTATATATGAATCAGGATTATCATGTACTGCTTGTAATATATTAGTATAATTTTCTGCTTCTATTTCAGTTATTTCGTTTGATTTTATTTTATCTCTTACAACAAATCTTCCACTTGCAAAGAAAATCCTATATATACTAATTCCAAATACAACTAACATGAAAATAGATAATAATATTATGATTATTTTTAATAACTTTCCACCATTTATTTTACAATTATATACAAACATAAAAAGCCTCCACTATAAATTCTTATTTAAGTGTATGAGACTTTTTAAATTTTATGACTAAAGTGAATAGCCTTAGGGCAGAATTACCCAAATAAACTTTTTGCAACTCCCTCATCTATAACTGTAGCAAAAATATTTTTTAATATGATTAATACTATTGGTCCAACAAGCATTCCAATTACCCCAATTACTTTAAATCCTGTATACATAGCTATAAGTGTAAATATAGGATGTATTCCTATTTTCCCACTAACAATTTTAGGTTCTAAAAATTGTCTTACTAAAGACATTATTATCCACAATACAATTATAGCTATTCCTAAATTTATATCTCCATTTAATGCAGCAATTATCGCCCACGGTACCATTACAGAACCCGAACCTAGTATTGGTAATGCATCAACAAATCCTATTCCCAAAGCCATTAATAATGGATATTTAACATTCATTCCAATAAATTTAAAAATATATAGTCCAATTACTGAAATTATAAAAGAAACTAATATTAATATGGCTTCTGCTTTTAAATACCCTCCTAAGCTTTTAGTTATTTCTTTGATATGTGTGCCAATTTTTTGAACCCATTTGGATGGCATGTGATGTTCCATTAAATCTAATATATATATTTTATCTATACATATAAAATATAGTGATAATATTGTTATTACTGTATATATTGCAATAACTGGAATTGAAGTTATTGCATTTATTAATTTTGTTAAAAACTCTGTTAACCATGCCGATATTTTTAACAAAATTTCTCTTGAAGAATTTTCTGCTATATCTAATACATTATTAGATATACTAATTTTAGTAATTCCTAAGCCTCCAATTGCTTCTTGAATTTGAGTATATGCTTTATCTATATAAATGTTTAATGTTTGTAATAAATTTGTAGATTCTGATATCAATGAAACTATTCCCCAGATTGAAGTTCCTATTATTATTGAAAATACTATTATAAATATTATTATAGAACTCATTTTCCTAGTCATCTTTGTAGTTCTCATTAGATATTTTATTGCTGGTTCCACCATTAATGATATTATAAAAGCTATTAAAAAAGGCATATAAAATATTGCCATTTTTGCTCCAATATAAATTAATACAATTATTATTATTATGTTTAAAATTTTTCTTATAACTTTATAAATGTAATTTAAATCTTCAGACATTTATCCTCTTTTCTATGTATAGCAGCTTTATCAGCTGCTTTTAGCATAATATGAAATTAACAATTATTTTTTGCTTGTCCACCACATTTACATATATCTTCTATTGTACAGCAGACTTGTTCTTCTCCAATTTCTTCATCATAATGAGCTAAATCTCCAAGTGTTAGAATTCCTATAACTTTATTATTGTCTACAACTGGAATTCTTCTAATTTGATTTTCTGCCATTTTTTTCTCTGCTGTACTTATATCATCATTTTCGTTACAAGTACAAACATTACATGTCATGATATCACTTGCCATCGTATTTTTTACATCTTTGTCACAAGCTATACTACGAAGTATTATATCCCTATCAGTAATAACACCTACTATACAATTTTGGTTGTCACATACAGGCACACATCCTATATGATTTTTTTCCATTAATTTTGCAATTTCATATATTTTGGTTTCTGGTTTAACACAGCAAACATCTCCACACATACAATCTTTAACTTTCATATTAAACTCCTTTTTAATTTTATTTTGAGAAATGAAAATTATTCTCATATATATTTTAATCAAAACCAAAAAGATTATTCTTAATTTATTATAAAAAATTCTAATTTTATTAAATAAAATTAGAATTTTTTTGTTTTAATATTCAAATATATCATAATCTCTATAAGAAGTATCTTCCCATCCACTTCTTGGTCGTGGTCTCATTGGTGGTCTAGGAGGTATTTGATGTGGTGGTCTACCTGGAAATCCTGAGCCTGGTCTTCCTAACAACTCCCTTAATATTAAAATTCGAATTAGATCATTTAATGTTCTATTTTTAACAACTCTTTGTCTATTTTCTTCTTTTCCTCTTGATTGTTGCGTTATTTCATTATCTTCTATTGAAAAATAAACTTCATCTGTTAAATTATCTACCAATTCTCTTGTCATAGGTTGATTATTTTGTGCACATGCTTTTTGTACCATAGGATAGACTAATCTATATATTTCTGGATAACATTTTTCTAATTCTTCATTTTTAGAATTTGATATTTCAGTCATATTTGGAAATGCTACATAATTATCGTAATTCATATCATATGTATTTCTATAATTTGTTAGACCATATCCTAATACAGATCTCATATAATCTTCATATAATGAATCATTCATTTCTTACCCTCCTTATTTTAGTATTATATTATATGAAGTTGATTATTTTTTGATACTAATAGGTATAAAAAACCGAGGCAAGAATAAATCTTGCCTCGGTAAATTCCTTTGGAATCATTCGATGATTCCCAGTTCACGGAGCTTCATGATCAGAATGTCAAAGGTACCATCCGTGCTCAACTCCGTAGTGTCGATATACAGATTGGTTACGCCTTCGAAACTCTTGAAGGCCGGTTCAGAACCTGCCATGAGAGCCTCGTATACCGCTTTAGTGCTTTCCGCCTGTTTCGTGATATACTCGAGGGTCTCAAATTTGTCAGCATCAGGGTCGTTGCAGATGCGCTTGAATGCCACTTCAGGCTTCGCATTGAAGTGGATCATTACATCACACTTCTGCAGTTCGCTGGTACGCATCATCTTATCGGTTTCTTCGTAACTGAACCCACGGCAGACACCGTGCACAAAGCTATCGATGAAACCACGCTGGGACACCAGATAATCATAGCTGCTTTTCCAGTCTCGCACATAGTACGAGAGCATCCGGTTGTCCAGCATAAAGATGAGCTGGTCAGAATAGTTGTCCTTCCAAGGCTGGCCATCTCCAGAGACGTCCAGTAGCCCCAACAGGTGTTTATCATACGGAGCCTTGAAGTTTTGTGTCTTGTTTCCTTTGCTCTTCAAGTAACCGACCAACCGATTCTTGAACGTGGTCTTGCCCGTGCCGTCAAGTCCCGTGACGACAATCCATTTGCCTTCCATAAACAGTCCTCCTTATATGAATTGCTTGAGGGAATTTTCAAATACGCAAAATGCGTATATATTATATTTTACCATATTATGTTTATGTTGTCAAACAATTACTATTTGTCTTTCCAGCTTTCTATTATTTTTTCTGGAATTTTCAAGTTGCCTTTACCTATTCCAATATCTACATCAGCTTTCATTTTTCCATGATAGTCACTACCTCCTGATATGAAAAGACCTTTTTCTTGACATAGATTTAATAAATACTGATGTTGTTCTTCTGTAAAAGTTGTATAATAACACTCTATACCGTCTATTTCATAGTTCTGCAATATATTTTCTAATATTCTCATGCTATTATCTCTATATTCAAATATATGAGGTATAAATAGTAGTCCTCCACATTCTTTTACCAAATTTGAAACTGTTTTAAAATCTGGTAATATGTCATTCATATCTGCGTAGAACTTTGTTTTTGGATTTGACATATATTTTCTATAAAAAATATTACTATTTTCCCATGCGTCATCATCTATAATTTCTTTGTTTTCTATATTTTTTATTAATGTTTCATGTAAATACTTTGAAGCATACATCTTTCCTGGCTGATAATTTTCCACAAAATTATTAGGTAATGCTATTCCTTCTTTTATGCATTTTTCATATAATCTCTTTACTTCTAATAAATCCCTTTCTTTTGATGTAATATAATATTTTGATACCAATCTATTCATTTTATCTGTATCAATTTTATATCCTAACACTTCTATAGGAATTCCTAATATTTTTGTATTTAATTCTATTCCAGGAATTATTTTTCCACTATAATACTTTTTTACATCTAATGTTTTTAGTTCATCATATGCTTTACAAGTATTATGGTCTGTAATCGATATTATTGATAAGTGCTTTTCTTCTGCTTTTTGCAAATATTCTGTAACTTCGTCAGTACCGTCTGAATAATGTGTATGTGTATGTAAATCAATATAATTCATTTTTATTCCTCGTATAATGTAAATATATTTATTATACGAATTTCTCCTTTCTTTGAAAT
>CAMEJH010000048.1 GCA_945919455.1 uncultured Clostridium sp.
ATCTATAATGCAAGTGCAGGAAATGTAACAATAAGCGGAGGAACAGTAAGTAGTAGTAGTTATGGAATCTATAATGCAAGTGCAGGAAATGTAACAATAAGCGGAGGAACAGTAAGTAGTAATAGTAATATTAATAGTTATGGAATTTATAATGAAAGTACAGGAACAATAGAAGTAAGCAGAGGAACAGTAAGTAGTAATAGTGAATATACTAGTTATGGAATCTATAACAAGACTACAGGAACAATTATTATAGGAACAAAAGGTGATGGAATAATATCACAAGAAAATCCATCGATAACTACAACTAGTACAAGTTCATCTGCATATGGAATATATAATTCAAAAGGAACACTAAAATATTATGATGGTATAATAAAAACAAACACACGAAGTATATATGGAAATATAACAGAAATTGAAGATGAAACAGAATTGTTAGTAACTTCAGAAAATATAAATAGTAAACTACATGAAGTATTAATATTACAACAAAAAGAAACAAATGTTGCGTTAGTAAATAATATAGAATATGACTCAATACAAAAAGCTGTAGAAGCATGTGGAGAAACAGAAAGTACAATAACAATACTAAGAGATTCAGAACCGGGAGCAACAATAGTTATAGGAGAAAATCAAAATATAACAATAGACTTAAACGGATATACAATAAACAATTATACAGAACTACAGAATAAAGGAACATTAAAAATAACTGATAGTTCAGAAACAACAAAAGGAAAAATAGTTGGGTTAACAGGAATAGCAATAAGCAATAGTAGTAATATGGAACTTATTGAAGGAAGTATTTCAGATTCTGGATATGGAGTAAAAAATACAGGAACATTAAATATAACAGGAGGAACTATTACAAACAATACTTATGGAATTTATAATGAGGCAAATGGAACTGCAACATTAACAAGTGGAACAATATCATCAAATAAATATGGAGTATATAACTATTCATCTAGCACAAATATCAATATAAATGGAGGAACGGTTTCTTCAAATGAGTATGGAATATATAATTCTAGTGGAACAACAAATATAGCTTTAACAATAATGGATTCTAACACATATGGAATATATACTACAGGAGGAACAGCTACAATAAATAATGGAACAGAAATAACAGATGGCACATATGGAATTTATAACTCTAATGGAACTGCAACCATAAAAGAGGGTGCAATAATTCAAACAAAAACAGGAGCGTATGTAGCAAATGGAACACTAAACATAGGCGAAACGGGAACAATGAACTCAACAAGCCCAGTTATTGTTGGAGAAGAATATGGATTATCAGTAGCATCAACAGGAATAGTATATATGTATGATGGACAAATAAAAGGAAAAACAGGAGCAACACAAGGATTTATAACATATACAGAAAATGGATATGCAGTAGCAAACAAAACAGAAGGCGAATATAACATAGACTACTTAGCATTAGCTGGAACAATAAGCATTGTAGCCCAAGTAAATGGAATAGATTTCTCAAATTTACAATCAGCAATAAACAGTGTAGTAGGAGAAGAAGTACAAACAATAAAATTAACAAATGGAATAATAACAGATACAACATTCACAATAGCAGAAGGACAAAACATCATATTAGATATGAATGAAAAAACAATAAGCTCAGATTTAGCAATAACAATCCAAAATGCTGGAAATTTAACAATAATCGACTCAACTTCAAGTGGAGTAGCAAAAATCTCAAGCACAGTAGGAACAGCAATAGTAAACAGTGGAACATTAACACTAGGACAAGATGATGGAACAGTGAGTCAAGATATTATAACAATAGATGGAACAACATATGGAATAGAAAACACAGGAACATTAAACTTCTATGATGGAACAATAAATGGAGCATCAGCAGTAAGCGGAACAATAACAAATAGACCAGAAGGATATGTAATAAGAACAACAACAGTAAATAGCAAAGAAAGATATTATTTATCTACATAAAAAATAAAAATAACCTCATGCTCAAAATTGGGTATGGGGTTATTTTTATATACTTTTGATAATGATACTGAAATAAGAGTCGAAAAATGTCAATGAAAAGTATAAAATTTTAATAAAACATATTGCCAAATGTAGTGATTTGTAGTATACTTTAAAAGTACTCGATTTGAGCATTTGTTAAAACAACTTTGGTAGGCAAAACTTGAATTATTTCAAAAACATTATTTCAAACTTTAATTCTAATATCAGAATAAAAAGTAAAAATTAAATATAAGGAGGTTTTTTATTGAGAGAAGACAGCATTTTATACGAAGACCTACTATTATACAAAGATATTTTTGGAGTAAGAAATATCAATGTTATATCAATAGGAGGCGTAGACAAGAAACACGACAAAATATTCAAAAAAATATTAAGTGATGAAAGAGAAATGTCAATATTTCTAGGAGATTTTTTAAAATTAGATGTAAAAGAAAATGAACTAGAAAAATACAAAAATAGTTTTATAACAGAAAGATATAAATCAAAGGAATCAGATATAATATACAAGCAAAAAGGAAAAAATATCTATTACTTGATAGAACATCAATCTAAAGTAGACAAAGAAATGCCAAATAGAATATTAAAATATTGTGACGAATTATTGGAAGAAATAAAGAAAAGTAAAAAGAATAAAACAGGAAAAAATCCAATAATAGTGCCAATAGTATTATATACAGGAAAACAAGACTGGAAAACAGCAATAAACTTTTCAGAAACACAAATACCAGTAGAAAAGGGCTATGAAGATTACTTAATAGATTTAAAATACAAATTAATAGATATAAAAAATTATGACAAAGAAGAATTGAGAAAAAGAGATACAAAAATGGGAATAATGATGCTAATGGAAAAACAAGGAAATGGAAAAGAAATAAAAAATTCAATCATAGACATATTATTAGAAACTAAAGATCAAGAAAGAATAGAATGGATAAAAGAAATAACATTGTACATATTAGCCTATGTGCTAAAACCTGAAGAACGAGAAGAAATATTAGATTTAATAGAAAACAAGGAGGAAAGTGATATGGAAGAATGGATAGAAAGAGTAAAAAGAAATGATGCGTTAGAAGAAAAAAGATTAAGGGAAGAAGGAAAAAAAGAAATAATAAATAATCTAGTAAAAAATATGCTAAAAAATAATGAAAATGAAGAAAAAATAATGCAATACACAAGCATAAGTAAAAAAGAGTTTCAAGCAATTAAAAAAAGTTTAGCAATGTAATAAGAAATAAAAATGCTATAAATTATTTTATAGCATTTTTATTTTTCTTTATTATAATTGATACCAATATTGCTACTAATATTATAGCAATAATTGCAAATACTCCAAACCAGCCTAGAACAGCAACAATTTTGCTTCCTAAGGACATTATTATACCTGCTAATAAAACACCAAGAGTTATTGCACATATACTTGTTTTAAAATCAATATTTAAAAAACTAGCTGCAAGAGTACCAGTCCATGCTCCAGTGCCAGGTAAAGGTATTCCAACAAATATTAATAATGCGAAAAATATACCACGAATTCCTGCAGATTCTTTTAGTTTCTTACCACCTTTTTCACCTTTTTCTAAACACCAAGTAAAAAACTTACCAATTACTTTTTTATCTTTTCCCCATTCAAGAACTTTTCTGGCAAACAAATAAATAATAGGAACAGGAAGCATATTACCTATAATTGCAACAGGGTAATATAAAAATATATTAAGACCAAGTCCTTCAGCTATTGGAATAGCTCCTCTTAATTCTACAATTGGTACCATTGATACTAGAAAAACTAAAATATATTTTAAAAATAAGGGTAAACTTCCCATAATAATCCTCCTTGAAATTTAACTTATACTATTTTACTATAACATATAAAAAAGTCAAGAAGATAGAACAAAAATATTGTCAAAAATAAAAATTTATGATATTATAAGTGCACACTAGAATTTAGTGTGCATTATTTTTTATTTGTGCCAGTTCAGAGCACAGGAAATTTTTAGAAGAATATATTTTTAATTCAAATTAATTTAGAAAGAAAAAACTAAATTACCCAAAATTAAACTCAAGACAAAATATTACATAATAAGCAAATGTGATATAGCTTTTTTATTGTGCCTAAGAGAGGAAGTGAAGAAGTGTAAGACCTAAATACTTTAGTAATAAACTAAAAATTTAAATAAAAGGAGAGTATTAATATGGAAAATGAATTTGAAAGTAAAATATTAAAAGCAATGAAAAGACTTGAAAATAGAAGAGTGAGAGTGACACAATCTGGAATAATAGAAAGCAGGTTCGATATTGAAAACCTAAATTATACATTAGAAGATGGAATTTTAGCAGTTGAAGATGATAACGAAAATTACATAGATATTGACTTAGATGACATTGAAAAATTGTATTTTGAATCAACAAAAAATGGATATGCTCAACTTGTATTAGTTATAGGCAAAGATTTAGAAGTAGAAATGCAAACAAAAGAAGACAATGTAATTTCAATAAGAGACAGAATATTAAAAGAAATAGAAAAGTCAGGAATATTGGAACAATTATTTGAAAAAGAAGCTTGTGGAGCGTAAAAAATTATAATTGAAATACAACAAGGGAATGAAAGAGCAAGCTATGGTGATGCAGTTTTAGAAAAATTATCTCAAAAGCTTGCAGGTGAGTTTGGAAAAGGTTTTTCGGCTAGAAATTTAGAAAGAATGCGTAAATTCTATATATATTTTTCAATTCCGACAACACTGTCGTCGAAATTAAGCTGGTCACATTACTTGGAACTAATTCGAATAGAAGAAAAAAAGAAAAATTTTGAACTTAATCAAAACATTGACAACTTAAAAATATAAATATATACTAAAGAAAAAAAGGGGGAATTTATATGTATCAAATTAAGAACTTTTTAGACAATGATGATGTAAGAGTAGTAGATGAAAAGGGTAATATTAAAATAATAGAGTATATGAAAGATTTAAGTGTAAATCCATATAACTGTATTAATGAATTTTTTGCTGCAAAAATGAATGTAAGAAAGAGACAAACATTAATTGAATTAAAAGGCGATGAATATATAACAAGTGCAGGAGCAATGCAATGGATGCTTGGAGATGTACAATCTGTAACAGATGTAAAAGGTGTTGGAGATTTTCTTGGTAAAGCAATTAAAGGTTCAGTAACAAAAGAATCAACAGTAAAACCAAAATATAGAGGAACTGGAATGTTAATGCTTGAGCCTACATATAAACACCTATTAATAGAAGATTTATCTAATTGGGGAACAGGAATAGTATTAGATGACGGAATGTTCTTAGCATGTGAAGCTAAAGTTAAATATGATGTAATAATGCGTTCAAATTTATCATCTGCAGTTCTTGGAAATCAAGGATTATTCAGTTTGCGTTTATCAGGAAATGGCTTAGCCGTTTTAGAAAGCCCAGTACCTAGAGAAGAACTAATTGAAATTGATCTACAAAATGATACAATAAGAATAGATGGAAACTTTGCAGTAGCATGGTCAGATACATTAGAATTCACAGTAGAAAAATCAGGAAAGAGTTTAATTGGATCAGCAATTTCTGCTGAAGGATTTGTAAATGTATATAAAGGAACAGGTAAAATTTTATTAGCACCAGTTTTATCTTCAACATCATATACATTAGGAACTTTAAATTCTTTATCTGCACCTAAGACAGGAAAATAATTTAATTATAAAGAGGGGGGATACTTTATTTTAGGAATCCCCCTTTAAATTTTTGAAAAATATTGACACGTACAATAATACGTATTAAAATAAAGGAGGTGATAACAAGAAATTACATGAAGGGATACTCATCAAAAGAAATTATAAAAATATTACTAAATGATTGTTGATACGAATATTCTTCTGCAACAGGAAGTCATCACTCTTTTAAGCATAAATTAAAAAAAGGAAGAGTAGTCGTTCCACATCCAAAAAAAGATTTACCAATAGGAACAGTAAAGAGTATAGCAAAACAGGTTCAAATAAAATTAAAATAATGGAGGAATTATGAAAAAAGATTATTATATTTATCCTGCTATTTTTAACTATGAGGAAAAAGAAATAGCAATATCATTTCCAGACTTACCAGGATGTTTTTCATGTGGGAAAGATGATGAAGAAGCATTATATATGGCAAAAGATGCATTAGGACTATATATTGTATCAGCAGAAGAAGATGGAGAAGAATTAAAAAAACCATCTAAATTAAATACAATTAATTTAAACAAAAATGAAAGAGCAGTATTAATAGAAGTAAATATGCCACTATTTAGAGAATCTGTACAAAATGCATCTGTAAAAAAGACATTAACGATACCAAAATGGATTAATGATTTAGCTGAAAAGAATAAAGTGAACTTCTCACAAGTATTACAAACAGCATTAAAAAATGTATTGGGTTTAAATAGATAATATTCCAAACCTAAAAGTGATCTATAAAGGTCACTTTTTTTCTTAAAAACAATTGACAAACTCTACAAAAATATGATATGATATTAGGCGTATAACTTTACGGAAGAAGGCTTATCGGGCCTAAAAATTAATTCAATTTAGTTTAAAAATTAGAGAAGTAAGAATTAGTTGTATACAAAATAAGGTAGAGAAAATTGTAAAAGCAGACAAGGCTCAAAGCCTTACGGAGATACATCTTAAGAGGGGATTTTTCTAATTCAAATATTTAAAATCTGCTTAATATTTTTTAAGGAGTGATTTATTTGGAAATCAAAGAAGTTAAATACGAAAAAACAACTCGTAAAGATTTCTCAAAAGTTGGGGATTATATAGAAATGCCTAACTTAATCAAAGTTCAAAAAGATTCATATGACTGGTTTGTAGAAGAAGGCCTTGGAGAAGTATTAAAAGATATTTCACCAATTGTAGACTACACAGGAAATTTAGTTCTTGAATTTTTCGATTATTACATGGAAGACAAAACAAAGTACACACTAGAAGAAGCTAAAGAAAGAGACGCTACATATTCAACAAGATTACACGTAAAAGTAAGATTGATAAACCGTGAATCTGGAGAAATAAAAGAACAAGAAATTTATTTGGGAGATTTTCCACTAATGACAGACAGTGGAACATTCATAATAAATGGAGCAGAGAGAGTTGTAGTAAGCCAATTAGTACGTTCACCAGGATGTTACTATGATGAAGTATTTGACACAAAAACAGGAAAGAAAACATATACATCAACAGTAATGCCATTAAGAGGAGCGTGGATTGAATACGAAACAGATGGAAATGATATGTTCTGGGTACGTGTTGATAGAACAAGAAAAATACCTGTAACAACATTATTAAGAGCAATAGGACTAGTGTCAGATGATCAAATAAGAGCATTATTTGGAGAAGAAAACTTATTAGAAACAACAATTCAAAAAGATCCAATAAAAACAGGTGAAGAAGCATTAATAGAAATCTACAAAAAATTAAGACCAGGAGAATTACCAACAGTAGAAGCAGCTAGAGGATTATTTAATGGTTTATTCTTTGACAATAGAAGATATGACTTAGCAAAAGTAGGAAGATTTAAATTCAACCAAAAACTAAGCATAGCTAATAGAATAAAAAATCAAGTTGCATTTGAAGACATAATGGATAAAGAAACAGGAGAAGTATTTGTATCAGCAGGAGAAGTAATTACACCAGATGTTGCAGAAGAAATTCAAAATGCAGGAATAAATGTAGTAGATATCAAATTATCAGATAAAAGAGTAAGAGTAATAGGAAATGGAACAGTAAACATTCATAAAGTATTACCAAATGTTGATTTAAGTAGTTTTCACTTTAAAGAAGAAGTAAATTATGAAGTATTAAAAAACATTATGGAAAATACAAGCGAAGAAGACTTAGTAAAAATGCTAAAAGAAAGATATGATGAATTGGTTCCAAAACATATTACAACAGAAGATATGATTGCATCAGTAAACTATCTATTAAATATGTACCATGGATTAGGAAAGAAAGATGATATAGATCACTTATCAAATCGTAGAATAAGATGTGTAGGAGAACTATTACAAAATCAATTTAGAATTGGTCTAACAAGACTTGAAAGAGTAGTTCGTGAAAGAATGACAATTCAAGACTTAGATGTTATAACACCACAAACATTAATAAATACAAAACCAATAACATCATCAATAAGAGAGTTCTTTGGAAGTTCTCAATTATCACAATTTATGGATCAAACAAACCCACTTTCAGAATTAACTCATAAAAGAAGAATTTCTGCATTAGGACCTGGAGGGCTTTCAAGAGAAAGAGCTGGATTCGAAGTACGTGATATTCACTATACACACTATGGTAGACTATGTCCAATAGAATCACCAGAAGGACCAAACATAGGATTGATATCAGCATTATCATCATTTGCTAATATTAATGAATATGGATTTATAGAAACTCCATACAGAAAAGTAGATCCAGAAACACATAGAGTAACTGACATTGTTGAATATATGAGTGCAGATGTAGAAGATAATTACATAATAGCTCAAGCATCTGAACCAATGGACGAAAATGGAGAATTTATAAATAAACGTATTCGTGTAAGACATAAAAATGAAATTATAGAAGTTGATAAAGAATTAGTACAATATATTGATGTATCACCAAAACAATTAGTATCAATAGCAGCAGCAATGATACCATTCTTAGAGCATGATGATGCAAAAAGAGCATTAATGGGTGCAAACATGCAACGTCAAGCAGTTCCTTTAATGATAACAGAAGCTCCAATAGTAGGAACAGGTATTGAATATAGAACTGCAAAAGATTCTGGAATCTTAGTATTAGCTGAAGATGATGGATATGTAGAAAAAGTTACTGGAGACAGTATCACAATGAAATACAATAATGGAAAAACAGTTGTACATAAACTACGTAAATTCAAGAGAACAAATGGTGGAACATGTATAAACCAAAAACCAATTGTTGTAAAAGGAGAAAAAGTTAAAAAAGGAGATGCCATTGCTGATGGACCATCAACAAAAGATGGAGAAATGGCATTAGGTAAAAACGTATTAATAGCATTCTCAACATGGGAAGGTTATAACTACGAGGACGCTATTCTTTTAAATGAAAGATTAGTACAAGAAGATGTATTTACATCAATACATATAGAAGAATATGACTGTGAATGTCGTGATACAAAGCTAGGTGCAGAAGAAATCACAAGAGACATACCAAATGTTGGTGATGATTCATTAAAAGACCTAGATGAAAACGGAATAATCAGAATAGGTGCAGAAGTAAGACCAGGAGATATATTAGTTGGTAAAGTAACTCCAAAAGGAGAAACAGAATTAACTGCAGAAGAGAGACTACTTCGTGCAATATTTGGAGAAAAAGCTAGAGAAGTAAGAGATACTTCACTTCGTGTACCACATGGAGAAGCAGGAACAATAGTAGATGTAAAAATATTTACAAGAGATAATTCAGAAGAATTAGGACCTGGAGTAAATCAAGTAATAAGATGTTATATAGCAACAAAGAGAAAAATCTCAGTTGGAGATAAAATGGCTGGACGTCATGGTAACAAAGGTGTAATTTCAAGAATATTACCTACAGAAGATATGCCATTCTTACCAGATGGAACACCAATAGATATTTTATTAAATCCATTAGGTGTACCTTCACGTATGAACTTAGGACAGGTATTAGAAGTTCACTTAGGTGCAGCAGCAAGAGAATTAGGATGGAAAGTATCAACACCAGTATTTGATGGGGCTTCAGAAGCTGAGATTGAAGAATTATTAAAAGAAGCAGGACTATCACCAGATGGAAAATCAATATTATATGATGGAAGAACAGGAGAACCATTTGATAAACCTATTACAGTTGGTGTAATGTATATGTTAAAACTACATCACTTAGTAGATGACAAAATACATGCTCGTTCAACTGGACCATATTCATTAGTAACTCAACAACCACTTGGAGGTAAAGCTCAATTTGGTGGACAACGTTTTGGAGAAATGGAAGTTTGGGCACTAGAAGCTTATGGTGCAGCTTATACACTACAAGAAATATTAACTGTAAAATCAGATGACACAATAGGACGTGTAAAAGCTTATGAAGCAATAGTAAAAGGTGAAAATATTCCTGAACCAGGAGTTCCAGAAAGCTTTAAAGTATTAGTAAAAGAATTACAAGCATTAGGATTAGACATAAAACTATATTCAGAAAGCAATGAAGAACTAGAATTAAAAGAACATATTGAAGATGGAATAGAATATACAGAAACTGAAGATGGAAAAACATTGACAGAAGACGATGTTTTAATCCATGAAGATCTAGAAGATGGATATTCTGAAGAAGATGAAGAAATGCTTGATGATGAAGAAAGCGACGAATTATTTGATGATGATGACCTAGAAGATGATGAGAGCATTTATGATAACGATTTAGCTAATGATAATTTAGACAATGATGATGATATAATTGAGTAAAACAAATTAATTAAATAAATTTTCAAAAGTATTGATGCGACATATAAGTTTGCAGGAGCGGAGGATAGTCATCAATACTGTTTGAAGATTACCCAAAAAAATAGAGAAGGGGGACATCTAATAAAGATGGATGAATTAGAGATATTCAACAAATTAAAAATAGGGATAGCATCAGACGAAAAAATAAGAGAATGGTCAAAAGGTGAAGTAAAAAAACCAGAAACAATAAACTACAGAACACTAAAACCAGAAAAAGATGGACTATTTTGTGAAAAAATATTTGGACCAACAAAAGACTGGGAATGTCACTGTGGTAAATATAAAAGAGTAAGATATAAAGGCATAGTTTGCGACAGATGTGGTGTAGAGGTAACAAAGGCAAAAGTAAGAAGAGAAAGAATGGGACATATTGAACTTGCAGCACCAGTTGCACACATTTGGTATTTCAAAGGAATTCCAAGTAGAATTGCATTAATGTTAGATATATCACCACGTAATCTTGAAAAAGTAATATATTTTGCATCATATATAGTTACAGATAAGGGAACATCAGGATTAGAAAAGTGCCAAGTATTAAATGAAAAAGAATACCATGAAGCAGAAGAAAAATATGGTAGAAAATCATTTAAAGCAGAAATGGGAGCAGAAGCAGTAAGAAAATTACTAGAAGAAATCGATTTAGATAAATTAGTAGCAGAAATCAAAAAAGATTTAGAATCTGCAAGCGAACAAAGAAAAGCAAAACTAATAAAAAGATTAGATACTGTAGAATCATTTAAACTATCAGGAAATAGACCTGAATGGATGGTAATGAATGTTGTACCAGTAATTCCACCAGATTTAAGGCCAATGGTACAATTAGATGGTGGTAGATTTGCAACATCAGACCTAAATGATTTATATAGAAGAGTAATAAACAGAAATAACAGATTAAAAAGACTACTTGAACTTGGAGCACCAGAGATCATTGTAAGAAACGAAAAAAGAATGCTACAAGAATCAGTAGATGCCTTAATAGATAATTCAAGAAGAGGAAGACCTGTTACAGGAGCTGGAAACAGACCACTTAAATCTTTATCAGATTTATTAAAAGGAAAACAAG
>CAMEJH010000049.1 GCA_945919455.1 uncultured Clostridium sp.
TCTATTTATTGAAACTACAAGCTTTTACTAGATATTAAAACTGTCTAAATTCTAGTTTTTTTAAACTTAAAATTTAGACAGTTCTTACTTACATATTTTTAAAAATTTTAGGATATTTTTTATCTTATTTATAGGTATCTAATGAGAGTAATTCAAAGGAACATTTTTTTGCTTTATTTATGGAATTCGATTGATTTTATTGTCAAAATGTAGTAATATATATGCAACCTTACGCAGAAGAAAGGCCAGCCCTTTCTTAAGGGCGGAAAGGAGGCTATTGTTTTGAATAACAGTGAATTGATTTTGCGTTTAGTTGAGCAGTTAGTAGCTGAAAAAGAGAAGAATTTCATCTTACAACAGACACAACAGCAACAACAAATGCAAAATGACAGCAAAGCTAAGACTAATGCATAGCAATACATAGTCGATAGAGTGGGGTTCGCAGCCTGCTCTATTTTTTTAGCCATAAAAAAAGTATGTGCATTCGCAGGTACACATACGACTATGTCTTGAATAACAGTGATATTCAAAGCTCATTTATTTTGTAATTAAATAATAACATATTATTTTGTATTTGTCAAATAAATTTCGAAAATAACATGATATTTTATGATTCATTTATGATAATGTCTTAACAAATTTATACTTACTAGTTTTAATTGTTGCATTTTTATTTTTATTGTGATAATATAGCAATAAATAAAATAAAAAAGGAAGAATATAAAAATGAAAAATTTTAAAGAATTGATTAAAAGAAAAAAGTTTATTACACTTATTCTAAGTTTGTTTATCACCATTTCTGGATTATTTATATTTGTATTGAGTTTATCTATGCTTGCTATACCTAGTCTAGCAGGATTTACGATTATATTTTCTATTATTTTAATGTTTATAGGATATATGATTCCTAAAGCAATAATTAAACTAGAAAATGATAAAGAAAATAAGCAACAACAGGATCATAATGAAATAAAAGATGTAATTAAAAATTTGCGAGATATAAAATTAGCAAATGATAATGAAAAGCAAAATTATATATTAGCCAAAAAAATCAAGAAAACTATGTCCCTTCCTATTTCACTAACATTTTTCCTGATTATTTGGTTTAGTATTATATTTATTATTGTCGGTTTTATAAAATATAATGAAGCACCTTTTTTAGTTTTAGTAGGATTCGTTCTTTTAACAGCAGATATAATTATTTTTAATATAAATAAAATCAAAAATAGAAATTATATACAGAAGATTATGAATAACAAAATTTATGTAGCAGATTGCTACGCATATGATAGAAAAACAGAAGAATACAAAGAATATTATGGTTCTGGTAATGATACTAGAAGTAGAAGGGATATTTACACATTATATTTTATAAAAATTACAGATGGAAATTATTTTGTACATAAATGGTTTCCAATAAGTGCAGAACAGTATAACAAAGCTAAAATAGATGTAAAATTATATGTATCAGATGAAATAGATATTTATGATATAATTCCTAATAATAATTCGAATTAAAATCATATAAAACAATAATAAAAAACACTATTATTGTTTTTATAATAGTAGTATTTTCTGTTATATAATAAATGTTGGAGTGGTTAAATAACTACTTCAACATTTTTTATTTTTTTAATAAAATTAATGCACTTATCAAAAATACCTGATAAAATGTAATTGTTCAGAAAACATTTAAAGGAGGTATTGATAAGTACAAAGTAATTGTATCAAAAATTTATTAAATTTAAAAGAGGTAAATGTAAAATGTGTTAAAAATTTTAAAAATTCGGTTGAAATATATGCTGAACTACCTATTCCTAAACAGATTTGTCCTTTTTGTGGTTCTTCTACTTCTAAGATTCACGACTACTACATTAAACCAATAAAGGATATTCCTATTCAATTTAAACCTACTACTATCTTTCTAAAAAAGACTAGATACGAATGTAAAAATTGTGGTAAATCCTTTTACCCACAAAATGATTTTGTTGCTAAATATAAAAGAAAATCAAAAAGATTAGTTTATTATATTGTTGAGCAATTAAAAAATAATATCTCTGCTTCTACTATCGCTAAAAACATTAATATTGATGCCGGATTTATTTCTAAAATGTTACCTTATCTTTCTGTAACTAATAATACATTACCTCGTGTTCTTTATATTGATGAATTTAAGGGTAATTCCGGTAAATATAAATATCAAGTTGCTTTATTAGATGGTGAAACTCACAAAGTAATTGATATTCTTGAATGTAGGCACAAACATTTTCTTTGTGATTATTTAAAAAAATTTCCTAAAGAACAACTTGATAATGTAAAATATTTAGTCACTGATTTATGGGAATCTTATAAAGATATCGGTATCACTTACTTTCGTAAAGCAAAAATAGTTGCAGATCACTTTCACTGGGCTAGATATGCTTGTAATGCTTTAGATAAAATAAGGATTGAAGTTCAAAGTAAACTAGCTAAAAATATTTTAAACATTCTAGGCATCTCTTACTTTCTAGAAAATGTAAAATAAAGGAAGAACAATATGATGAGCTAGAAAATATGCTTATTAATTATTCTGAAAGCCTTCGTATTGCTTACAGAGAAAAGAAATGCTTATTGGATATTATTCATTCTGAAGAAACTTCTGAGATTAAAAAAAATTTATTTTCTGAATGGGTAAAACGAAATTTGGAATCTCCTGTTCCTCAATTGGTTGAGTGTGCTAAAACTTATCAGCATTGGACTTATGAAATTAAGAATTCTCTTGAAGTTCCATATTCAAATGGTCCAATTGGAGGAACAAACAATAAAATAAAAGCTTTAAAACGTGTAACTTTTGGTATGACAAATTTTGAAAACTTTAAAGCAAGAATAATGTTATTAAATTAATTTAATTATATATATTAACAGTTTTTACCAATTTTAGTGATTGGTTTATTAACTGAGCAAATAATTACATAATTTCATGTGTTTTTTAGTTGAAACATTAAACCGTACTAAAAAAGCTGAGGCAGAAAACTTTCAAAGTTTTCCACCCCAACTATTGACATAGAGTCATAATATACACCGTCTAAACTAGTGTGCATTCTTATTATACATACATAATTATTCTCTATTTCTTTAAATTATCTAATTATATATTAAATTTGAGTTTGATCTATTGTGAGTATTAATTTTTTAGTTATTTTATGTATGAATTTCATTATTTCAAAATATTTTTCTAATACTTCAGTAGGACTATCTTTGGTAGAAAATACTTCAAACATACTTCCTGTATTAAATAAAACATACATGTTATTATTCATAATAGTTATATGAAAATCGATTTTATATTTAGTATAGATTTCTAGAATATCTTCTTGTATGTCAGATGTTAATAATTGCATGGCAATTATCTGATTATCTGTATATACATTGAACTTTTTCTCAAATTCATATGAATCCATTTCTAACTTTTGTTTGCTAAAAAGAGAAAAACCATAGTCCCTAGTTATACTTAGATTAGAATTGATTGATTTTCCAAGACTTATTTTTCCAAATAAACCATTAAATATTGTTGAAGTTTCTGTTGTTTCATTTCCATCTTTATCCCTTTTTTTAGTTTCTTCTTGTACTAATAAATCTGCCATTATTATTTTTTGACCATTTATTTTCCCCTCAAAATAATCATCAGAATAATATTTATTATAATTGCCACCATATTGAGCTTCATCATAAATATTGCTTGGCATACCCTTTAAAGGAATATAATCTAATTCTTCAATAAAATTTTCTAACATTTTGCTAATTATATCTTCTTTGTAATCATTGTTAAACTGTACAATATCTTTATTTCCTGATATTATTTGACTTATTATAAAGATAAATATATCAACAATAAATATTGGTACTATAGAAAATATCGAGATAAATTTAACTTTAAATAATATAATTATATCTACTATGAATATAATTAAAAGAGTCAGCCAAAAAACTTTTCGTTTTTTGGCACTTAACTTTTTCCACTTCTCTAATATTTTATTATTGTCTGTATCCATATTCGAATAAAATTCTTCAAAGTTTTCATATTTCACTATAGTTCTTCTCCATTAATCCTAATATTTTCCTTTTTATAATCTTCTATTTGAAAGAAATCTTTTTCTTTAAATCCAAAAATAATTGCTACTATATTATTAGGAATAGTTTGAATTGTCGAATTGTATCTTTGTACATCTAAATTATAGATTCTTCTAGCAGCTTGTAGTTGACTTTCAATTTTTACTAAATTCTTCTGCAAATCTAAAAATTGTTCATTTGCTTTTAATTCAGGATAATTTTCAGCTACAGCTATAATTCTATTTAAACTATTATTCAATTCACTTGCTTTTTTTAGGTTTCTACTTTGTGAATAAGCTGTTCTTTGCTTTGCAATGTTTTCTAAAAGTTCTTTTTCATGTTTAGTATATCCTTTAACACATTCAACTAAATTTGGTATTAAATCAAATCTTTGATTTAAATAAATATCAATCTCAGATTCAGAATTTTTTACTCTATTTTGTAGTTTAATGATTTTATTATATTTAGATATAATTGAAGAAATCAAAAAGACTACTATAACTAATACTATTAATATTATTGTATCCATTTTTATCCCCCTATCTTCCAATATTTGCTTTATTTATAAGTCCATCTTCATTATATTCATAAGAAATTTCATATGTTGTTTCAGTTTTAAATTGTTTTTTCATATTTCTAAGTTCTTCTGAATTGCTTGTTTCTGTACCATCATAGCTTACAATAATATTATTATCTGGATTTTCTTCGTTAAATTTTATAACTGCATCTATACAATTACTCATGAAAAATCCGTTTTGGCTTCCAAAATATAAATTTTTAAAAGTACTGTTAAATGAATCTATTGCAAAATCTGTTAATTTCTCTCTTAAGATTATAGCTTTATTTATATAACCATTTTCATCATATTCATAAGAAACTTCATATATTTTGTTATTACTTATTTTATCTTTTACACTTCTAATCTCTTGTGCATTTGATGTTTCTAAATCTTTATATTTTAGAGTAATAATTCTATTAGAATTTTCTTCGTTTGATTTTACAATTTCATCAAGGAAATTTCCCATAAAATCCCCATTTACATCTCCATAATATAATGTTTTAAATTTACTATTAAATGATTCTTGTTCAAAATTTCCAATTTTTCCAAATAATTCATTAAATAGGTCTGATATTGAATTTTCTTGGAACATTTCAATTACAGATTTATGCTCAACTTGATTTGTTAGTTTATTAAACATTTTATTTAATACTATTACACCTATACCTAATAAAGCGAGTATTAATATTACTACTAATATAACTATTTTCAATGTATTATTACTATGTTTAGTATCTTTGTTGTTTGCATTGTTAATATCATCTGTATTAACTTTTTCATCGTATAAGTCATTTACTGTTGTTCCAAAAAGCTCTGCAATTTTTGTTAAATTATCCATATCAGGAGTAGTTTGTCCTAACTCCCATTTTGATATTGTTTGTCTTGTCACATTAAGTTTTTCAGCTAGTTCTTCTTGAGACCATGCATTTTCTTTTCTCAATTTAATTAATTTCTCTTCAAACTTCATTTTTTTCTCCTTTTATATTTGATTTTTTATTTATATACAATTATATTTTACTATTTTATCATATCATTTTCAAGCAATTTTAGATGGAATTTTGTCACTTTTGGTTAACATTCGGTAAAATATATCATAAATGTCATATTGGAGTACTGTGTTTTTGAATTCAAATAGTTTCTCAAGCGTTTCTAACTTGGTATCTATTTTGGAATATCTCTTCTGGTATATCATGAAAGCATATTGCTAAAGCTAAAGAATAGCCTAATTTTATTGAGGCATCAAATCCCGAACCTATGGCTAATCCTTCTGGTATATTATGTATCGCTAATCCTATGCTTACAATTATTCCTGTTTTTAAAAGATTACTCTTTACATTTTTATTGTACGATTTTTTATTGAATTTTTTGTCTACTATTATATCACAAAAAATCATAACAATTATTCCTGCTAATATTCCTAATATAGCTTCAGATATTTTGCTTATTTCTAATGATTCTGGTATTAAATTAAAACAAACAACAGCCATCATCAAACCTGCGGCAAAAGATAAAATAAAACTTAAAAATTTATCTGATTTGTTATTCATAACACATCCTATTATTCCACCAATAGTAGTTCCTATCGTTCCAAAAAATAATCCTAAAACTGTTGTATTCAAAATTTCTTGCATAAAAAAATCTCCTTTAAAATATATTAATACAATATATTTTAAAAGAGTATTTTTATTCCTTATTCTTCTTCACCTTTTAATCTTTCTGCTCTATCTGCTGCTATTAAGTTATCAATCATTTCATCTAGATCTCCATTTAAAAAGTTTTCCATTTGGAATATGCTCATGCCTATTCTATGATCAGTTATACGTCCTTGTGGATAATTATATGTACGAATTTTTTCGCTTCTATCTCCACTACCAACCTGTGTTTTTCTTGCATTTGCTATTTCTGAATCTTGTTTTTCTTTTTCTATATTATATAGTCTTGATCTAAGCATTTTCATAGCATATTCTCTATTTTGTAATTGTGATCTTTCTGTTTGACATTCTACTACTATTCCTGTTGGTTCATGTATAAGTCTTACGGCTGATGAGGTTTTGTTTATGTGTTGTCCTCCAGCGCCCGAAGCC
Organism: uncultured Clostridium sp.; assembly: GCA_945919455.1. Lineage (GTDB taxonomy): Bacteria > Bacillota > Clostridia > TANB77 > CAG-508 > CAG-269. Next base: position 6,733 of record CAMEJH010000049.1, read on the forward strand.
CTAAAGACTTCCATTTTTATATCTGCTGGATTTATTTCAATTTCTACATCCTCAACTACTGGAAGTACTGCAACCGTAGCAGTTGATGTGTGTATTCTTCCACTACTTTCTGTATCAGGTACTCTTTGTACTCTATGTACACCACTTTCGAATTTTAATCTACTATATGCTCCTTTTCCATTAACCATAAATGATATTTCTTTATATCCGCCTAGTTCTGTTTCATTTTCATTTAATACTTCTATTTTCCAATGTTTTCTTTCTGCATACATTGAATACATTCTAAATAATGTTCCTGCAAATAATGCTGCTTCTTCTCCTCCAGCTCCTCCACGTATTTCACAAATTATATTTTTATCATCGTTTGGATCTTTTGGAATTAATAGTGCTTTTAATTCTTCTTCTATATGAGGAAGTTTTTCTTTAGCTTCATAATAATCAATTTCAGCTAATTCCTTTAACTCTTTGTCTTCCATCATTTCTTTTGCATCTTCCATTCTTTGCTTTTCTTTTTTGTATTCTCTATATTTTTGTACAACTTCTTCTATTGAGCTATGTTCTTTTATAAGTTTTTGCCATTCTGCTTGATTTGCAATTACCTCTGGATCACTTATCATTTTTGTTAATTCTTCATATCGTTCTTCTACTGCCTCTAATTTATCAAACATAAATATTCTCCTTTTCCTTTTTTTAACTTTTTCTATTATACTATATATTTCCTGTTTTTTCAAGTACTACTAAACATATATTAATAATTAAAAAATTAGATATATAACTATTGAATTAGGTAAAGACCCATAGGAAGACCCAGATATGTTTTTACCATGAAATAGTTATATATCTAATTTTGTAAGCATTATTTATAGTTCAACATAATTATAATTAATTTTTAATTGTTTTAATATATCTTTTTCTCTATTTGTACATGTTAATATTATTATTTGTCTATTTTTAAATTCTGTAGTTAAATACATTAATATATTTTTTAGTCTTTCACTGTCATAATATGCAAAAGCCTCATCTAATATAATTGAAACCTTTTCTTCTGAAACTTGGTCAAGCATTGCTAACCTCAAAGATAAATATAATTGATCTATTGTTCCAATACTTAATCTTTCTGCTGGAACATAATTTCCATTTTCTAATTCAACAGTTAAGCCCTGATCATCACTAAAATATATATTTGTATATTTTCCTTTAGTTATTTTGGCTATATTATTAGATAATTTTTCTGTAAAAATTGGACTTACACTATTTTTCATTTTTTCATAGGCTTTTTCTAATAATTTTTTTGTAAGTTCTATACTATCATTATTTTTTTGTAAATTATTATATTGTTCTTCTAATGAGAAAAGTTCTTCTTCTAAATTTGATAAATTTTCTAATTGTGGGTCTATATTATCTTTTTTTAATTCTAATTTATTTATTTCTAATTTATCATTACTAATTTCATTTTCAATTAAATTAATTTCATCATTTATTTTTTCAGAAATAAATAAATTATTAATTTCATCCTCTTTAATATTTTTTAAATAATTATTTATTATTTTTTGTTTCTCTAAATTATAAATAAAATTATTTTCTATTTTTAATTTATTTATTTCTTCATTTAATTCTTTCGAATTTTTTTCTAATATTTTTTTCTCGTTTTCTAAATTATTTTTTTCTGAATTTATTTTTTCTAATTCTATTTTTTTATTTTTTTCTATATTTTTTATTTTATTTTTCAATTTATTTTTTTGTAAAATTGTAATAATTAAATATATTGGTAAGGTAATTAATATAGCAAATCTTGCAATTATATTTTGTATCACATGTGGTATAAATAGAATCCATAAAACATTAATAATCCCTAGCAATAAAAGTCCTATTTTTATTTTGTTACTTAACTTATTTCGTTCATATTTTCCATCTAAGCCTCCATTGTCATCATTTTTTTCTTTATATTTTTGATTATTTATTTCTAAGTCGTTTTTTATTTTTTCTATTTTTTCATTATTTTCTAAAATTATTTTTTCTTTTATTTTTATTTTTTCATTTTCTAAATTATTTTTTTCTTTTATTTTTTTTATTTCTTTTAATAAATTATTTTTTATTATATTTTTTTCTAATTTATTTTTTATTTTATTTTTTTCTTGTTCAATTTCATATTTAATATTTTCATATTTTTTAAATTCATTTATTTTTTCTTTATTTTTTTCTATATTTTTTCTAATAATATTTATTGGTTTTTCTCTACTTCTTTCTGTCCCAATTTCTTCTAATTGCTTTTTATTAATTTTTTCTACAGCTTTTTTATATGAAATTGTGTCTTCGCCTGTCCCTAGGAGATTTGATATCTTTTGTATAAGTATATTTTGAGTATCTCTTCCAATTTTTACCTCTTGTTGCATTGCTACTGATGTTGCAAGAAACATTTCTTCAGTTATTTGTGTTTGTTCATAAAAGAATTCACTACCTTTATTTTTATCTATATTAAATTCTTTTGTAATTTCTTCTCCTTTTTCATTAAATATTATTGGATTTTTTTTATTAAATTCTCTAAATATTTCATATTTATTTTTATTATCTAATTCATAAGATAATTTACCAGAAAATTCTTCTGCATCCCATGGTTTATATTTTTCAAAATCTGATATATCTTTTCCTTTTTTATTTTTTGATGTTCCATAAAAGATATTTAATATAAATTTTAATAATGTAGATTTCCCACTTTCATTTTTCCCATATATTATATTTAAATTATTTTTAAAATATATTTCTTTATTCTTTAATTTTCCATATGAATTTATTTTTATTTTATTTATTTTCAAATAAATCCCTCCATTATTCTAATATTTCCATTCCTATTTCTAATGCTTTTTCTATTATACCTTCATCATAATTTTTTTGATTCATTTCTTCTAAGATTTCTTTTACAAATAATCCTTTTAAAGTGTTTTCTTTTGATATTTTTTCTATATCATAATTAGGCTTTGTATTATCTTTAATTTTTATTATTCTCTCATTTAATTCATATTTATATAAATCATATATATTTATTTCAAAATTTCTTTTTCCTGTTAATATTATTTTGTATAATTTATTTTCTTCTAATTCTATATTATTTATTTTTTCAATCAATTCTTCTACTGAACCAATCATTGTACATTCTAATTGTAATTCTACAAATTCTGTATCATCTAATTTTACAAATTCTAAATTGCTTTCATATTCATTTATTTTTCCTACTATCATTCCATGTTCTCCTAATTCATCAAATCCTAATGATATAGTAGAACCTGGATATATTATCTTTCCATCTTTTGAAAAGTTATTTTTGTGTATATGTCCTAAAGCAACGTAGTCAAACCCTTTTTCTTCAAGTATTTTTTTACTTATTGGGTTATATTGTTGTTCTTCATTATTTGAACCATCTAGTGTTCCATGTATTACTAGTATATTTATTTTATTTGGATTTTCAATTTCTAAGTTTTTCAAATTTACTTCTGGACAATAAAAATCATCAAATCCATACCCATATATGTCCACATCATCTAATTTAATTTTTTCTAAATCTGACTTAAATATGTGTACATTTTCGTTCCATTCATAGGTATTGTAATATGATTTTATTAAGTATGGATCATGATTTCCTGGTGCTATAAATATTTGTGTTTCTTTTATTTCTTTAAATAAATTATTTATAAATTCTATTGTTGTTCTTCTTACATATTGATGTTCATATAAATCTCCTGATATGAATAAATATTCTATATGATTTCTTTTTATATATTCTATTACTTTTTTAAATATATTTCTTTGTTCTATTCTTCTCTTTTCTCCCAAATTTCCTTTGTCTGATAGCATGGTAAATGGTGCATCAAAATGCATATCTGCAATATGTACAAATCTCATGATTTTCTCCCTTCCAAAAAGTTTTATTATTCAATTATTTATGTGTATTTTATTCTATAATATTTATACATTTTTTTCAAGTAATTGCACGAAAGTTTTTTCGCTTTTATACCAAAAAATTACACCACTATACTATTTTTTAGTATGTGGTGTATATTTTAATTATTATCATCCATCGTTCCAAATAGTTCATCAAATTTAGCCTCAAGCTCTTTTTGTAAGTCATATGTATCTTCTTCTTTTTGAACTACTGGTTCTGGCTGTTTTTCGTTATTTATTGGTACATCATCAAAGAAATTATCTATTGATTGCATTTCATTATTATTTGTTGCTTCAGCCATCGCTGGTTGTTTTTCAATACTTTCTTCTTTATTAGGTTCTTCATCAAATAAGTCATCTAATGATTCAACTTTTAAGTTTTGAGCTTCTTTTTCTGTTTTGTCTTCAGTCCAAGGATTATATGGATTAAATTTTCTCCAATTTCCTCTTTGAATCTCTCCTATATCATTATGACTTATTTCCAATTTTTTCAATGTATCTGCCATTTTTTTATGTTTAAAATAATAAAATTTGTTTGCTTTTACTGGCTTTATACCTTTTTCAAATATAATACATAAGTCATTATCCATTCTTCTTAACTCATCAGGTGTCATTAATGCTCTTGCCATTACTTGGTCAGATGTACTCTGTCCTGTTTTAAAATATTGTCTATCCCTGTTTATTGATATACTATCTCTTTCTATTGTTTTTTCTCCCAATGCTTTTGAGAAATATTCTACTGTTTTATATGAGTTACTTCCTAAAAATACATGTGTATCACAGTTACC
>CAMEJH010000050.1 GCA_945919455.1 uncultured Clostridium sp.
GAATTGATGTTATAAAAGATAATGCAAATGTTGGAATGCATATGGCTAACCATTCGATAATTGCAGTTACTTTTTCTACTAATCCAAATGATCTTCCACAACAACAGAATGATGCAAATGCTCACTTAATTGCAGGAGCTTTCCTACCAGATCCAAATCTTGAAGTAGATCAAACATTGCGTGCAATACAAATAGAGCCATTTCTTTCAGGCAATACTCTAATTGTAGGAGTATCTCCAATTCAGCCTAAAAGCCGTGGAACAGTACAAATCCAATCAGATGATCCTTTAAAAATTGAACTTGGAGATGAAGAATTTTTAGATAACAATTCTGATCTTCAATTATTAATGGATACTTTTAAAATTTATATTAAGGATATAGCCACTAAGTTAAATGAGATAGACCCTAATTATCGACTATTGTCACCAACAATGGACGTAATTAATGATGATACACTACTTGAAGCATTTATTAGACAAAACCTTAGCTTAACTTTCCATGAAGAAAGTACTCTTAGAATGTCAGATAGTGAAGTTGATGGTGTAACGAATTTTAAAGGTGAAGTGTTTGGTGTAAAAGATTTAATTGTAGCTGATAATTCAATTATACCATTTACAGCAGATGGGAATACTTCAGCACCTGCTTACCTTATAGGATTTACAATTGCAGAACAGTTGTTGAATGAAGATAAATGTTGTAATGAGATATAAAATAATAAATAAAAATCATAGGCTTATATCTAGGTCTATGATTTTTAATCATGCCACTGTTGTTCTGTGTAATAGTTTTATAAGTAAATTAGAAAAATATTAAAATAAATTCAAAAAACTAATAGTAAAATAAAAAGTTTTATGTTAAAATAAAAATGTAAGTTAAAAACAAGAGAAAAAAAGTAAAAAAGGGGGAATATTGTGAAAAAGAATAAACAAATTACAGCAATAGCAGCTGTTGTAATAATATATGTTGTTATTTTATTGATATGTAATATTGTTGAAAATAGTGTAACTAGTCTAAGACCATCACTAACTAACAATGACACTTTTAAAATAATATCAAGTACAGAAAATAAAGATATAGAAAATATATTAATGCAATATGCGAGCAAAAATGATATTGACTTGCAAATTGATTATGCAGGAACAATAGAAATAATGGAAAAATTAAATAATGGAGAAAAATATGATGCTGTATGGTGTTCAAACTCAATTTGGTTATATATGCTAGATAGTAATATAAAGACAACTAACTCAAAATCAACAAGTATAAATCCAGTTGTTTTTGGAATAAAAAAATCAAAAGCTAAAGAATTGGGTTTTATAGATAAAGAAGTGTATACAAAAGACATTTTAGATGCTATAAAACAAGGAAAATTAAAATTCAGTATGTCATCTCCAACGCAAACTAATACAGGAGCAACAGCATATTTAGGATTTTTAAGTACACTTGCAGGAAATCCTGAAGTATTAACAGAGCAAAATCTAGAAAGTGAAGAATTAAAATCAGAATTAGTTCAATTATATACAGGTGTTACAAGATCATCAGGAAGTGATGAATTCCTTGAAGAAATGTTTTTAAAAGGAAATTACGAAGCAGTTGTAACTTATGAAACATCAATAATAAATATAAATAAACAGTTAGAAAGTCAAGGGAAAGAGCCTTTATATATAATATATGCGAAAGATGGAGTTTCTATATCTGATTCACCATTTGCATATATAGATAACAAAAATGAAGCAAAAAAAGAACAATTTGAAAAATTACAAAGCTATATATTAAGCAATGAAGGACAGACAGAACTTGTAAAAACAGGAAGAAGAGTTTGGTTTGGAGGAACAAACGAAAATGTAGATAAAACAGTGTTTAATCCAGACTGGGGAATAGATACAACCCAATATATTGTTCCAGTAAAATATCCTAGTACATCAGTTATAAAAAAAGCACTAGGAGTATATCAAACAGAATTAAGAAAACCAATACATATAGTATTTTGTTTAGATTATTCAGGAAGTATGTATGGAGTAGGAAATGAAGAACTAACAAAAGCAATGGAATATATATTAGATGAGGAACAAGCATCTAAAAATTTATTACAATTTTCATCAAAAGATAAAATAACAATAATACCATTTAATGAAGCAATAAAAGGAGCATATCAGACACAAAATGGAACAGATACAGCAAAATTAATTAGTCAAATACAACAAACAACTGTAGGTGGAGGAACAGATATATACAAACCAGCAATACAGGGACTTAATATATTAGCACAAGAAGATTCAGAAAAATATAATACTTCAATAGTATTAATGACAGATGGTATATCAAATTACAATAGAATTTCAGAATTAAGACAAGTATATAATCAACTGGGCAAAGATATACCAATATTTAGCATAATGTTTGGTGATGCAGAAGAAGATCAATTAAAAGATATTGCAAATTTAACAAATGCAAAAGTATTTAATGGAAAAACAAATTTGTTAGAAGCATTTAAACAAGTTAGAGGATATAACTAATAGGAGGATAAAAGCTTGAAAAAAGGATATATTTATTCAGCAGTTTTAGGAGGAGCATTTTTTGCAGTCCCATATTTGGCACTAGGAATAAACTTAATTCCATCATTAGCAATAAGTGCTGCAGCATATGGAGCAGGGACTTTGATATTTAAAGATAGGACAAAATTTGATATATCTAATGAACACAAAAACATAAATGAAATAATCAAAGAAGCAAAAGAGATGACTTCTCAAATAAATAGCATATCAAAGCAATTAGAAGATAAAAAATTAATAGAAAATGTAAATCAAATATGTAATACATCAAATAAAATAATAGATACATTATCTAAAAAACCAGAAAAATTAGGACAAGCAAGAAATTTTTTGAATTATTATCTTCCTGTTACAATTAAAATTTTAAGCAGATATGATGAGATAGAAAATCAAAAATTAAACACAAAAGAAAGCGAAAAATTTATGAAATCTGTATTAGATATGACAGAAAAAATAAAAGATGCGTTTAATGAACAATTAAATAATATGTATCAGTCAGAAATGATAGATACAGATGCTGAAATAAAAGTGTTTGAAGGTATGCTAAAATCAGATGGTTTTTTAGATGAAATAAATTTAAACATAGAAGATAAAAAATAGGAGGTGTCTTTTTTGAAAGGAAAAAAAGAGGTCTGGATAGGATTAGGAATATTATTAGTTTTAATTTTAATAATTATAGGAATTAAAGTAATAACAAGTAATGGAGAAATATCAGAAAGAAATCTTACAAATGTATATATAGCAACAGGTGGAGGAAAAGAAAATTTCCTTGCAGATGAAGATGTTACAAAAATAATGAGAAATAAATATGGACTTAATGTAGTGTATGATTCTTGGAGCAATGGAAAATTAATAAAAAATCCATTAGTAAGAGAAGATGGATCAGGATATGATGTAATGTTTGCATCAGATCAAAGATTTTATGATTATTATAAACTAGCTCCAGATACATCAAAAGGTGAAGCTAAAAGAAATACTGTATTAAAAGGTGGATTGACTTTAAACACACCAATAGTAATATATAGCTGGGATACAGTAGTAGATGCATTAATAAAAGAAAATATAGTAACAGAAAAAGAAGGAGTTTACTATATAACAGATATGAACAAATTGATATCATATATCTTGGAAGGTAAAAAATGGTCAGACATAGGAGTAGATATATTATATGGAAGTATAAATATAGACTCAACAGACCCTGTAACATCATCACCAGGAGCAACTTATTATGGATTATTACTTTCAATAATGTGCGAAGGTAATGTAACAGAAGAATCTATGGAAGCTAATTTACCTAAATTAAAAGAATTTTATATAAAATCAGGATATATGAACAATACACCAGCAGACTTATTTGAACTTTATTTAAAAACAGGTGTTGGTGGAAAACCAATGATAGTAGATTATGAAAAAAGTGTAATAGACTTTGCAAATTCTAATCCAGATGGATGGGCACAAGTAAAAGATAAAATGAGAATATTATATCCAACACCAACTATATGGAACTCACATTGTATAGCAACATTTACTGAAAATGGAAACAAATATTATGAAGTATATAATAATAAAGAAATTAGTCAAATTGCATGGTCAAAATACGGATTTAGAACTGGTGTAACAGGTGGAAACTATGATGTTTCTCAAGTAAATGTAAGTGGAATTCCACAAAGTATAGACAGCACGGTTACAAGTTTAAAAATGAATATGTATGAAAGGTTAATTTCATACTTAGGAGAATAATCAATAATAGTTATATAAATATGTTCCAAAAGCTCTATATATAACTATTTCATAGCAAAAACATAGCTGGGGTCTTCCTAATAGTCTTTGCCGTATTCAATAGTTATATATATAGCTTTTGAGACAAGATATATAAGAAAATATACGAGGAGGTTTATTATGAACGAAGAAATCAAACTAGAAGTAGTATCAAATGTAGATACTAAAGAAATTGAAACATCATTAGCTACAAACAAAAAAGTAGATGAGGCAGTTGTAGAAAAATCATTAAATTATGATGCATTAACACCAGAAGAAAAAGAAGCAATAGACACATTTTTAGCAAAGGTAGATGTAAAAAATACTGCACAGATATTACAATTTGGAGCAAGTGCTCAAAATAATATATCTAAATTTTCAGACTCAGTATTAGATGATGTAAAAACAAGAAGTACAGGAGAAGTTGGAGATTTACTAAGTAATTTGGTAGTAGAAATAAAAGAGTTTGATTCAGATATTCCAACAGGAGAGAAAAAAGGAATTTTTGCAATATTCAATTCTGCTAAAAAGCAAGTAGAAAAATTAATTGCTAAATACAATAAAGTAGAAAATAATATACAAAAAATAGAAAGCCAATTAGAAAAGCATAAACTTCAAATGATGAAAGATATAGCAATATTTGATACAATGTATGACAAAAATTTACAATATTTTAAAGAATTATCATTATACATTATAGCAGGTGAAAAAAAGCTAGAAGAATTAAAAACAGTTACATTACCTGAGTTGCAAAGAATGGCCGAAGAATCAAAAGAACAAACTGATGCACAAGTTGTAAATGATATGGTTGCAACAATAAATCGTTTTGAAAAAAGAATATATGATTTAAAAACAACAAGAATAATATCAATACAAATGGCACCACAAATACGTCTGATACAAAATAATGACAGTGAATTAGTAGAAAAAATACAAAGTTCATTAATAAACACAATTCCACTTTGGAAAAATCAAATAGTAATTGCATTAGGAATAACAAATGCTAAAAATGCATTAGGTGCTCAAAAACAAGTATCTGAAATGACAAATGAAATGCTTAAAAAGAATAGTGAACTTCTAAAACAAGGTACAGTAGAAATAGCAGAAGAATCAGAAAAAGCTATTGTAAATGTTGAAACATTACAAAAAACAAATCAAGACATAATAGAAACATTAGACAAAGTGCTTGAAATTCATGAAGCTGGAAAAGTAAAGAGACAAGAAGCAGAACAAGAACTTGAAAAAATTGAAGGAGAATTAAAAGATAAACTCTTAGAAATAAAAATTGCAAGTGAAAACTAAGGATTAACAAAAAGCTACATTAGAGGAATGTGGCTTTTTATTAATTAAGAATAATCTTTTTAAAATAAATATTGACAAAAATTTGGCGAAATAGTAAATTAGTTATATGAAATGTACATGTTACATTCATATTCTAATTAGAAGGAGTGAAAAATGTGAGTACAAGTACTAGTATCTGGCTAGGCAGAACTGCATATCAAATAATGCCAGATAGATTTTACAGAAGCGGAGGTAAGATAGAACATTTAAACAATCGGAAGTTAAAAGATTGGGATGACAGAATGCCCGATTGGAAACCTGACAATGATGGAGAATATAGGAATCTTTATTATTACGGGGGTAATTTAAGAGGCATTGAAGAAAAATTAGAGTATATACACGAGCTAGGATTTGATATGATATATCTTAATCCTATTGAGCAGAGTGCTGCTTACCATCATTACGATGTAGGAAATCATATGATGATAGATCCTTGGCTTGGTACATGGGAAGATTTTCGGAGCCTTTGCGAAAGTGCAAAAAAACTGGGAATCCTTATAGTCGTAGATTTAGTTTTTAACCATACAGGGAGTCAGAGTATTTATTTTGAAAATCCAAAATACGAAAAGTGGTACAAGAAGACACACAGTGGAAAGCAAATTTTCTGGTGGGGATTTAAAGACTTACCTGAATGTGACACTTTGTCTGAAGAGTATCAACAAGAAATGACAAAAGTGGTAGAAAAGTATCTGGAAAATGGCGCTTCTGGCATACGCTTGGATTTGGGAGAAAATTTGCCCAAAGAATTTTTACAAGCAATAGGCAAAGTAAAAGAGAAGTATTCTGATGTCATTTTTATTGGAGAAATGTGGGGAATTGCTACAGATAGAGAAGATTCTAAGATATTTGATGGTCAACTCGATTCTGTTATGAATTACCCTATGGCAGATGCTATTCTTCGTTGGGTTCGGTATGGTAGAGATGGACATCTCAGCTACAACTTTAACAGAGTATATGGAGAATATCCTAAAAAAGTGGCAGATGTCTTATTGAATAATATAGCAACTCATGATACTCCTACAGCAATAACAATGCTTGTTGGAGAAAAAATGAATCCCAATATTTTTTACAAAAGAATTTGGGATATTGAAGGACACTGGTTGCAGGGAGAAAAATTTAATACATACAAGTTTAGAGAATATGAAGAACAGCATGATAGACTCTCTGAAGAACAGTATGTGTACGGAAAGAAACTTCTGAAAATTGCATTAACAATTTTATATAGTATTCCTGGTATCCCTTGTGTTTATCAAGGAACAGAGATTGCTGATGCAGGGTACAAAGACCCATTTAACAGAAAGCCCTATTTGTGGGGAAAACAGGATGAGGAGATGAAAGCCTTTGTAAAAGAACTAGGAAAATACCGTAAAGAAAATTCTGATATTTTGGCAACAGGAGAATCTGCAATTTTGCAAATAACAGAAAAAGTATTTGTTCTTGAAAGAACAATTGCAGGAAAGAGGCTGATAATTGCAGTAAATAGAACAGGAGAAGAACAGAGCATTGAAATTACAGGTAATAACCTGAATACCGTTTTTAAAATCAATAATAGTACCAAAGAAAAGCTTAATCCGTTTGGGATTATTATTGTGAGAGAAAATTAAAATTTGTACTCTTGTCCCATATGTAATTTTTTTACATATGGGATGTTTTTTTTCGTAGAATATGTATGAAACTATTTGAAATAGAAATAAAATCTGATATAATATATAACATAGATAGGGAGTTAAGATATGAGTAATATAAAATTTGATAAAATAGTAAATAAAGACAATTTATTGCCACCATATTATGTACCAGAAGACTTAATTATAACTGATAATAATGAGAATAATTTCCATGAATATATGGACCCTAAATTAAAGCCACAAATAAGTGCTTCTATATATCCATTTTTTTTAGAGATGCAAGAATCTGCAAAAAAAGATGGTATAAATATTATTATTGATAGTGGATATAGATCATATGAATATCAACAACGAGTTTTTAATAAAAAGGTTGAAGAATTAGGATATGAATTAGCTTTTAAATATGCAGCTTTACCTGGAGCAAGTGAACACCAAACTGGATATGCTTTTGATTTGGCTAGTATTAGAGATGGCAAGTATTTTTCAAATAACAATGATGATGAAAAAGAGATTGTCTGGATGATGAAAAATTGTTATAAATATGGTTTTATATTAAGATATCCAAAAGGAAAAGAAATGTTTACAAAATTTAATTATGAACCATGGCATTATCGCTTTGTTGGAAAAGAACTTGCAAAAATTCTCGCTGAACAAGGTATAACTATGGAAGAATATGAAATGAGTATTAAAAGCAAAAAAATAGATAGTGATAGAAATATAAATATATTAGGAGAAATGGAATGTATATAAATAATGAAACTTATGTAGGGGAAAATGGAAGAGAACAAAGTGTATCATTGGAATTATATGCAGTTATAAAATTGATTTTAGAATTTTGTGATATCTATGAAATCAATATGGAAAAAGAATTAATTGATAAAATTAATTATAATAATTCAAGACCAAAAGATTATAGAAAAATGGGACAAGAAGAATTATTAGAAACAGATCGAAATAGAGTCTTTAGAGAGTTGTTAGCAAATGGATATGGAGCGTATAAATATGTAGATGAGGTCGTTGAAGAAAGACAAAAAGTAAATGATACGGTTTTAGGTAAAAGAAAAGCAAGGAAAGAGTTAGAAAGTGGAGAAAAAACAGAAGATGTAGATGAAGAAACAAGATAATAAAAATAAGTTGGAGGATAGATATAAATGAGAGATTTTGAAAAAATTAGTTTTGAACAATTTTGTAAAGATGTAAAAAATGATAGAGAGTTATATAACAACATAAAAATTCCAAAAAGAGATTCCGATTTTACAGCTGGATATGATATTTGTATATTAAATGATATTAAATTAGAACCAAATGAAATAATAAAATTACCAACGGGATTAAAAAGCTTTTTTGAAAAAGATGAAGTTCTATTGATAGTAGTTAGAAGTAGTATGGGATTTAAATATAATATTAGACTGTGCAATCAAGTTGGAGTTATTGATTCAGATTATTATAATAATAAAGATAATGAAGGACATATATGGATAAGAATACAAAATGAAGGCGATAAAGAGGTAAAGATTAATAAAGGCGAAGCAATAGTACAAGGAATATTTTTTAAATATTTAACAACTCAAAGTGATGATTCGTTAAAACAAGAAAGAAGAAGTGATTATTAAAAATCATATTGTTCTGGTTAATAGTAATTACTTTTTAGGTCATAAAGGGAGGAAATATGTTTAAATTACACTCAGAATACAAGCCAACAGGCGACCAACCAAAGGCAATAGAATATTTATCAAATGGAATAAAAGAGGGCAAAAAATTTCAGACTTTACTTGGAGTAACAGGTTCTGGAAAAACCTTTACTATGGCAAATATAATTCAAAAAACGCAGAAACCTACATTAGTTTTAGCACATAATAAAACACTTGCAGGACAATTATATTCAGAATTCAAAGAATTTTTTCCAGAGAACAATGTAGAATACTTTGTATCTTATTATGACTATTACCAGCCAGAAAGTTATATTGCACAAAGTGACACATATATAGAAAAAGATGCGTCAATTAATGATGAGATAGACAAGCTAAGACACTCCGCAACATTATCATTATTTGAAACAAGAGATGTAATAATAGTAGCATCTGTTTCTTGCATATATGGTTTAGGAGATCCAGTCGATTACCAAGAAATGATGATGTCATTACGACCAGGAATGCAAAAATCAAGAGAAGAAGTAATGAAAAAACTAGTAAACATGCAATATACAAGAAATGAAATAGATTTTAAAAGAGGAACATTTAGAGCAAAAGGTGACATATTAGAAATTTATCCCTCTTCACAAAGTGAAGCTGCAGTTAGAGTAGAATTCTGGGGAGATGAAATAGAAAAAATAACAGAAATAAATCCATTAACAGGAAAAGGAATAGGAACAAGAAAACATATATTGCTACCACCAGCATCACAATATGTAACGAGCAAAGATAAGCTAGAAAAAGCAATACAAACAATAGAGCAAGAAATGGAAGAGCGAGTGGAATATTTCAAGAGTCAAAATAAATTAATAGAAGCACAGCGTATACAGGAAAGAACAAATTTTGATATAGAAATGATGAAAGAAACTGGTTTTTGCCAAGGAATAGAGAACTATTCAAGACATATAAGTGGAAGAGAACCAGGAAGTCCACCATTCACACTTTTTGATTATTTTCCAGACGATTTTCTATTATTAATAGATGAATCTCATGCAACAATTCCTCAAGTAAGAGCAATGTATAATGGAGACAGAGCGCGTAAGGAATCTTTAGTTAAATATGGATTTAGGTTGCCATCTGCATTTGATAATAGACCATTAATGTTTAATGAATTTGAAGAAAGAGTAAATCAAGTTGTTTTTGTAAGTGCTACACCAGCGGATTATGAAAAAGAACATGCAGGAGATAATGTGGTAGAACAGATAATTAGACCAACAGGGTTATTAGATCCAAAAATAGAAGTAAAACCTGTAACAAATCAAATAGATGATTTAATAGAACAAATAAGAATAAGAGTTGAAAAACAAGAAAGAGTGCTAGTTACAACACTAACTAAAAAAATGGCAGAAGATTTAACAGCATATTTAAAGAACCTAGATATAAAGGTAAATTATATGCATTCAGACATAAAAGCATTAGAAAGAATGGAAATAATACGAAATCTGCGTTTAGGAGAGTTTGATGTATTAGTTGGAATAAACCTTTTAAGAGAAGGATTAGACATTCCAGAGGTTTCATTAGTAGCAATACTAGATGCAGATAAAGAAGGATTTTTACGCTCAGAACGTTCTTTAATACAAACAATAGGGCGTGCTGCAAGAAATACAGAAGGAACAGTTATTATGTATGCAGATGAATTAACAGATTCTATGGAAAAAGCAATCAGAGAAACAAATAGAAGGAGAAGTATACAAGAGGCATATAATAAAGAACATAATATAGTTCCAAAAACAATTCAAAAATCAGTTAGAGATTCTATAAAAGCAATTCAAACAGAAAATATTGGAGTAGAATATAAACTTGAAAAAGAAGAAGATATTAAAGAAACAATAAATAAACTAACAGATGAAATGCTTGAATATGCTAGCAAAATGGAATTTGAACAAGCTGCTGAATTGAGAGATAAAATTAAAGAATTGGAAAAATTAATATAAAAAGAGGGACTGCAATGCAGTCCCTTTTGAACTATCTCACCGCTTGAGAATAGTGCAGGAGAACAAAGCTCCTTTGTAAGGTTCTCCTTTCACAACGATGATGCCAGGGTTTTCGGCCTCCAAAATCGGGATTTCCCGATTATAGAGTTTCAGCGGCATAGACTTTTGAGACTCATCTTTGAGAAAGGCCTCCACTTTCTCATTGTGTTTTTCACGACGGGTAGGATAACCGTGCATAAGCTCACTCCTTAAAAATAGTTCTTTAGCTAAAAGCTAACAAATATTATACTACAAAAAACAAGTTATGTAAATACTAAAGAGTAAAAATTTAAGAAAATTTTACCAAACTATTGTTTATTTTTTAAAACTATAGTATAATAGGAAAAGCAAAATGGGGGGAATTATAGATGAATGACAAAATAATTATAAAAGGTGCAAAAGAACATAATTTGAAAAATATAAATTTAGAAATACCAAGAGACAAATTGGTAGTAATAACAGGACTAT
>CAMEJH010000051.1 GCA_945919455.1 uncultured Clostridium sp.
CCTTGCCAAGGCAACGAACTTTTCTTTAGAACTTTGAAATTTTGCAGGTATAATTTAATGGTAAAATACTTCCTTGCCAAGGAAGATTTGCGGGTTCGATTCCCACTACCTGCTCCACAAATGTCTTGAGGCTGTAAGACTTGGTGCCATAGCCAAGCGGTAAGGCACGAGTCTGCAAAACTCTGATCCCCGGTTCAAATCCGGGTGGCACCTCCAAACAGCAGTTTTCTTGACAAAATCATAGTTCTAAAAAAAGTTCTAAAAAATTTAATAGTTTTTTACAATAATTATTTAATAATTTTATTTAGTATTTACTTAATTGCGATAAGTAAGTACTTTTTTTATGTGCTTGCAACACCTATTGCATTGTTTATTACTCCAATAGAAGTTTCCTTATTTTCATATTGTAAATGTGAATATCTTTCTGTTGATCGTATACTTCCATGTCCTAAAAAGTCTTGTATTTGTCTTAAATTTACATTATTAGATGCTAACAAACTTCCTACACTATGTCTAAGATCATGTAATCTTATTTTTCTTAAATCTTTTTCAGTAGATAATTCTTGAAATCTTTTTGTAAGATGATCTGGCTTTATTAGTTCACCATTTTCCTTTACGCATACATAATCTTTAGTCTGTTGCACATATTTATTTTTAAATACAAATCTTTTGTTTATTTCTATTTTCATTTTTAATCTTGATAGTGCTTGTCTTAATTCAGGTGTTAATGGATATGTTCTATACCCATATTTACTTTTAGTTAAGTCTTTACATTGAATTACTTGATTTTCTCCTCTACCAGTAACTTTAGTAACAGTATGTTTAATAACAAAAGTTCCAGCTTCAAAGTCAATAGCATCCCATTTTATGCCTAAAACTTCACTACGCCTTAATCCATATGTACCAGCAAATAAAACAGGAACTTCTATAATGTCATCTTTAACTATATCAAAAAGCATTTTTAGTTCTGAAGGTTTATAATAGTCTGCTATATATGGTTCAATTTTAGGTTTTGGAACATCAGTCATAGGATTATCCATTTTTTTAATAATCTTCTTTCTAACTGCTCTTGCAAATGATAATTTAAAAATTGTATAATGCTTATCTGCACTAGAGCCTTTTAAACCACAGTCATATAGCCATTGGAAGTAATCTTCAATATCAAATTGTGTTATTTCCATTAACTTTGGTACATGTTCATAATAGATTGGTCTTTCTACATCAGGATTCATCATTGTTGATCTTTCTTGTAATGTTATAACCCTAAAATAATCTGTCATTCTACTTTGATAAGTAGAAATCCAAGAATCGTATGTAGTATCTTCAAGATGATGTGAAAATTCTTCAATAGATTCCTTTAAGAATGCTAAAAAAGACATATTCCTATATTTAGTCATTCTTTGTTCATCTAAACCATCACTTCCGGCTTCACCATCAATATCACTTTCTAAATTTTCATATTCAATTTGTAATTGTTCTGGTTGCAATGGTATGATATTGCTTTGATATTCCTTTTTAGCCTGTTTTATTAAATCATCTTTAAATATACTTATAATTTCTGGAATTCTGTTTTTAGCTGCCTTTTTATTTCCAGGTACAGCACTTAAACCTGTTGCTCTCCATTTTGGTTCAGATTTTCCATTTTCATTTGTATAACTTATTACTGCATAATATCTGCCTTTTTTTGTTTGTATACTTGCTGTTAATTCTAATTTATTAATTTCTTCTATTCTTTTAGATAGATCTTTTTCTGTTTTCAAAATATTTCCCTCCTTCTAATAAACTAGAAAAAATCTATCTAATATGATAATATGCTAACATTTTACCATATTTAGATAGAATTTTACAATGCTGAAGTATAATCTTTAAAAATATACTCAACAAGGCTTGATTTAGGGATTTTATATTCGTTTGCAATCATTCTAAAATATATTTCATTATTTTTTAGAATTTTATACAAAGTATTCCTACATGGATTCCTTAATATTCTTCTTACTTCCTTAAAATCTAAAATATCACCATAGTTTTTTAAAAAATTGGTTGTATCTATATTTTTCTTATTATATATGTAAGCAATAACACATAGCTTTGGAATTTTATATTCCTTACCAATTTTCTTTGAATATATTTTCTTTTGCTTTAGTAAGTTGTATGTGGTATTTTCTCCTATACCTAGTATTTCAACGAGTTCATCAAAAATTAAAATGTCCTGGTATTTATCCAATAAATTTATTCTTTCATTATTGTTCATTTATACCACATCCATTTTTGGTATCTTTTAATTTTCTTTCAGCATATATTTTACCTTCAGCAATATTTAAAACGATATTTCTTGGATATAGTTTAAATGCTTGTTTCATTTCAACACCAAAATTTTCAATACTTAATTCTCCCTTATAACTAGAATGTAACATTGTTTCTAATGTTATTTGTGCATAAGCAACTGCTTCTTTTTTATTCATCGTTAGCACCTCCAATGTATTCTTCAAACAATTCAATTATTGCATCTAATTTTGATACAGGATTATTTAATAGCATAATAGAACATTTTTCTACATAAGAATAATCTTCTTTTTTTCTAATAGATATTTCTAATTTTTTTGTATGATCAGCACAATATTCTATCTGTGCATATAGTTTATCTTGCTTTTCATCTAGTGTATTAGCTATTTTCAATAGTTTTAGTAACTTTTCTTCCATAATATTTAATACCTTTCTTTTACATATTTAGGCACATCTGCTGCACGACCAAGTTGTTCATCAAATTCGTACCTTTTCTTTGAAGGGTTATATGTATAGGCACTATAATTCCATTTTCTAAAACTTTCATTTGAAAGATGTTTTGATTTTGATAATTCTCTGCTATCCTGTTCAAGTTGTGCTTGTAATGCCAAGTAATTATCTTCAATTCTTCTTTTTTCTCTTTTGTTCTTTGCAAATTTATTCTGATCTATTTTTCTTTTTTCATTTGATATTGTCTTCCTATATTGTTTTTCTTGAATATACCTATTGTCTTGTTTTATTACTTTTGTTACATAAGCAGATGATATGTTTTCTTTTTCTGCAATTTCCTTTACTTTTAAATGCTCTATATAAAACAAGTTTATAATAGTTTCTTTTAACATTTGATTTTCCACCTTATATGGTTAATTTTTTGTCGACACTTTTTAGGAACGGCGAATCTATTAGAAATTTATTTAATTTCTAATTCTTCCATCTTTTTTCTAAATGCTTCTTGTCTTTTTTTCTTTTCCTTTAATTCTTTGTGTAATCTGTATTTTAATTTAAGTTTAGGCAAAAGGATGTCAAATATAAATATAATTACAACTAATGATATTCCTAATAATACAAATCTAAAAAACATTTTAAATCTCCTTTCTTAAAATTAGGAGAAGACAGACAAGAGCTTGTCCTATCTGCCCTCATAATATAGTGCTTCCTTTAAAATTGCCCTTCATTATATTTACAGCCGTTATCTCGAGTAAATTCTCCCCTAATTTCAAAAAAAGTTTTAAAATTTATATTTTTTAATTCCTTCTAGTAATTTTAAAATCATAAACTGGTATCTATCTTCATCTCCAAAACTATACTTTTTAAGCATTTTCTTCTTTCTTTCAATAATCTCTAACATTGCCATTTCATTACCTTTTTGTGCTAATATTCCTAGCTCATATAAACTTTTATTTTTCATTTCTATAAATCTCCTTTAAAATATTTTCTTAATTTTTCAATAGCTCTAATTTTTATTTTACTTACTGTTTTTGAATAGATTTCTAATATGTCAGCAGCTTCTTTTTGTGATAATTCTTTCTTAAATAGTAAAAAAATAACTGCCTGTTCAATATCTGACAGACAGTTTAAGGCTGCATTTAATTCATAAGCAGCATCAATTTCATCAATAGCTGAAAAAGGACAATCAGCATCAATGAATCCTTGTAAAAAAGCACAATAATCCTCATTATCTAATATAGTGTTTTCTTTATCCATAGTATTCATTTGTTTTATAAAGTATTTCCTAGATGACATCATAATAGTTTTATTTAGGAAACTATCAAACCTTTGCTCCTTATAAAGATCTTTGTTTCCCATAAGTGTTCCTCCCAAATTTAAAATTTGGGCTTAACATCCCTGGTTAAGTGGAACACAAAAAAACAAAACCTCCTTTCAATATAAATTTTTATTATACTATTTTTATACAAAAATAGGGCTTAATTATCCTGTAAAACTAAAACTAGTCTTTCTTAAGTATATTCACATATCTTTAGTAATATATGTTCTACTCAATGCAGGTATATTAAGCCCTGCACAGAGTATATAAAATTTTGTCTAAAAATTGTGTCGAAATATGAGAGTATTTTTGTCGAAAAGTCATATTCGAAAGGTACGAAATGTAACAAAATGGCTGAGAACATGGCATTGCAAAATTCGACATACTTCTACAAAGTATATATTTTTACACTTGTAAAGTATATTATGTTTTTGTGAAAGAATGTAAAATATACATATATAGGTACAAATGTATAGGAGAGGATAAAAAATGGCATTAGATAGACTACTAATTGGTGCAAGAGTAAGAAAGATTAGAGAAGAAATACTTGAAGAATCAAGAGCTGATTTTGCTAAAAGATGCAATTTAACAGAGCGACACATTGGTCAAATAGAACGAGGAGAATTTTTAATTAGTTTGCCTACCCTTGACAATATTGCTTCAGCAACTGGCGTTAGTACAGATTATATTTTGTATGGAAAAGGAGAGAACAATAAATTAAGAATAAAAGAAATTCTAGACACAATTATAGAAAATGCAGACAAAGAAGAATTAAAAATGTATTATAAGTGTATTACTACTATAAAAAGCTATGTGAATAAAAAATAAAAAAATTAAAGGTATCAAATTGAATATTGATGCCTTTTGTGTTATAGTATAGTTGAATTTATTAAGAAATGGAGCAAATAAAATGAACTTTAAAATAGATTTAACATCTAAACAACAAAATCTATTAACAGAAATAGATTACCCTGTATTAGATAAAGAATACACAAAAGAAGATATCAAGAATTGTGTTAATTATATAGCAGATCATTGTATGAGCTTAAGCAGTAAAAACAATATTTTAGGAAATGAAATACAAAGGTTTGATGAATTAATGAGAATTCTGGTCAGAAACGAAAAATAGACTAGAACAATAACTAGTAATTTATGGAGGAATGCTTTATGATAACAATTAAAAATGATAACAATAATGAATTGAAAAATATAATTCATACGAGTTTAAGGAAAAATAATATAGAAAAATGTAAATGGCTAAAAAACAATGTATCAGAAAACATAGAGTTAACCACTAAGAAGAATAGTAATTTTTTAGCATTTGACGATAATAAACTAATTGGCGGTGCAATTGGCTTTATAGAATATAATTGGTATTTTTTAGATTTATTATATGTAAATGAAGAATATAGAATGAGGAATGTTGGAACAAATTTAATAAAAAAAATAGAAGAATATGCAATTAAAGAACATTTAACTGGTGTCAGAATGGAGACATGGGATTTTCAAGTAAGAGGCTTTTATGAAAAAAATGGCTATGTCGTATTTGCCGAAATAAAAAATTGCCCCCCAGGAACAGTTGATTATTTTTAAAAAAAAGAATTTTAACCCTACAAATTTATATAGATCTTTATAAAAAATAACAGGTAACTAAAACCTGTTATTTTACTTTATATCCATTGCAAATTGTAAATACTTTTGGATTTCACTAATAGAATTTTTATGAATCTTTTTCATTTGCTCAATATTTATTTGTTCACAATTCATAATATCTTGAACCATTCCTTTAATTCCATTGTCATCTAAGCCAAAAAAATCTAAAAAAGCTATCTTAAAAATTATTTCAATATAGTCATCGTTATTATCAGTTAAAAGCTGTTTTTCTTGTAATATCCTTTTATTTATCTTTTCAAAATCTTCTTTTCCATGTTTTTCTAAAAAAAGTGTGCTAAATTTCATATCAAAAAAATCCATGAACTCACTCCCCTATTTTATATATAATATACCATAAAACTATAATTATTATAATTTATTTGCTAAAGAAATTAAATCCTCCTGTTCTGTAACAAGATATTGTTTAGTAGTATTAAGACTACTATGTCCTGCCTGGTTTGCAACTTGTTCTATACTATACCCAGCATTGTGTAATGCATTGGAACAAAAAAATGCTCTTAATAAATGTGGATGCAGTTTTGCTATTTTGCATAATTCCTTATATTTATCTAATAATCTATTACAAAAATTTCTATTAAGTGGCTTTTTTGTATTTTTATTCTTTTGGCCCAAAAATAAATAAGGATTATCTGTTTTAATTGCTGATCTTTCTTCAAGATATTCTACTATTGCATCATACATATAATTATTGATTATTACTTGTCGAAATTTGTTTCCTTTTCCTATAATATTTATAAATTTATCTTCTAATTTTATATCTACTATTCTTATTGATACTACTTCACTTTCTCTAAGCCCACCATAAACAAATATTGAAATAAAACAATAATCTCTTTTTGAGTTTTTATCATCTCTACTGGTAAAATGTTTTAGTTTATTTATTTCTTGTATCGTTGGTATTTTTTTATTTATTATTGATTTTTGTATTTTTATATAATCTTTATCTAATATAGCAAGGTTGCTTTGCATTCCTTCATTTATTAAAAATAAATTATATTCTTTTAATGCTGCTATTTTTCTATTTATAGTTGTATTTGAAAAGTTATTTTGCCTTAGGTAATTGCAATACATTAATACATCAGTATGTATCAATTCGTTAAGTTCCTCACCGTATGAATCAGAATAATATTTTTTGAAAATTTTTATATCACTTAAATAACTATTGTATGTATTTTCAGATTTTCTTCTTTCTTTCATAAACTCAATAAATTTTTCTTCCATCAAAATCACTCCTTTCATTTATGTTACATTTTTTACATACTATTATACTCATTTATGTTACATTTTTTGTTGTATTTTGTCGATTTCATCTTAAAAATGTATCATAAGTGTAGTTATGTTACATTTTTTTATTCTCTTTTTTATGCCCTATATATTTATATAGAGCATTTATTATTTAGCAGATACAGAATCAATAATTGTTTTAATTCCATCTGCATACCCATATTTATAATATAATTGATTTTCTCTTGCGATACTAACAAAAATAGCATTACTATATTCAATTAACAACTTTCTTAATTTATCTCTGCTTTTGGGATGAACTCTTTTGTTAATAAATTTAGAGATAGCTTTATCTGCTATGGTTACTTGATGTTGTAATTGATCTAACTCTGCATCTTCTAAACTGAATTTTTTATCTTCTATTTTCTTGTCATATAGATAATCAATTATATTCTCATTGTTTGGCATAATAAATTCCCCCTTTCTATTTTCTTTATTGTATAAAATACATATAGAAAAGTTAATGTTGAAGCAAAAAAAATTTTAGGGCTGATAACTGTTGATACTGTAAGAGCAAAAAGAAATTTTGGAAATTAATTTTTTTCCCTACTAAAAATACTTAAAAATGCTTATATATCAATGAAAAAATTTTTTTAGGCGTGTTTATTGAATTTGATTTAAAAAGTAGATACAATATAATTGTGTATAAGATTATGTTATAGATTTTTCTATAACTATCTTCAGAATTTAATTCTGAAGCATAACTACTAAAATTTTAGTTAGTAGTAGTTGTTCTACATTTTATATGTAGCATATAATGGGATGCACTTAATAAATACATAGGTTATTTATTGTGCTTTGAAACAAATGAAAGTAAATGTTATTTAGCCCCCCTAATAGCAGTTGCTTTCTTTTTTTGTCCCATATTTAAAGAAAGGAGGATTTAATCAAAAAATCTTTTACACAGAAATAATGGAAGGAGATTTTAATTATGGAAAGTGGTTTTAATTTTGAACTATATGAAATGGTATTTGAAAATTGTTTTATCCATAGTTCATGTTACAAAAATGGAAATTTACAACTAAGTTTATTTGGAATTGATCCAGAAACAAATGAAACAGCACACTTTGCAGATATTACACTAGACCAAAACAAGCAATTATTAAGAGAAAATGAAATTGTTGTAGACTGTAAATTCAAACCTACAATGATACCACAATTAGTTGATTTAGGAATTTTAAAAGAGCAAACTGGTATATGTGTAGTAAATTCAAGCATCTATCCTATTTACACAATAGATTTAACCAGGATAGTAGCACATCAATATTGTATGCAAGAATTAGTTGCTGCATAAAAGAAAGGAAGGTATTAAAAATGCAACAAACAAAATTAGTAAATTTACCAATTATCGGTAGAGTGCAACATGGAGAAAAAATCAAAAATAAAGTAATTGAATATGGCTATTTTATAGCAAAGTCTGATGACGAGTATATGAAATCATATTTAGACAAATTTAATAAACTATTTAAAGGAAAACAAAATATTGAAATAGAATTCTTTGATGAAGATCCTTTATCTAAAAAATATGTTAGATATAATCAGAGTGGCGAAGTATGTCGTAGCCCAGAAGGTTCTAATAAAGCAAATCAAAGAGTTAAAAACGGATGGCAACAAATAAATTGTGATACATATAACTGTCAATACAGACAAAAAAACGAACATGGAAAATGTGCTTGTAATAGAATAGGTTGGCTTAAGTTCTTGATACCAGATGTTAGTACTGATCGCATATTTTTAATGAAAATAACAGGTCAAACATCAATAAACAAGCTAGATGACTATATAAAATTACAAAAAGCACAGGGAAAATCAATTAAAGGTCGTCATATTATATTCTTAAAACAAATCGAACAATCTAATAGTTTAGGTCAAACTTTCAATAATTATGTCTTAGATATTTTGAAAAAAGAAAATGTTGAATCTATAAAACAAATTCCAGAAACAACAGAAAAACCAAAGGAATTATCCACAAATAATGACAAAAATGTGAATAATGCAGTAGTAAATTCTAATACTACCCCACCTAGTAGTACAGTGGCACAAGAAGTTACTAAAACACAAGAAATTGTAGAAACACCAAAAGAAGAAACAACTACAAAGACTACTAAAAAGGCTAATACTAAAGATACTACTAAAAAAGAAACAAAAAGTAAATCTAAAAAAACTGATGATAAACCAAAAGATACAAAAACACAAGAAACTTCAGTTGAAGATGATAATTTGAAAAATTGTTATGCGTTACTTAGTACATTTAATGAGAAAATTGCAGACAGAGATTATTTAATCGGTGAATTCGCAGATATGAAAGATCAAATAAGTAATATTGCTATTAGACCAGAAGATGCAACAGAGCTTGAAAAATGCGATTTAGGAACATTTGTAAGGCTTGATGTAGCAGAAATTAAAGGAAGAAAATTTGCAGTAAAACTAGAATTCATTGAAAAAACACTAAAAAAAGTAGCAGCATAAGTAAGTATATTGGGGAATATTCACTCTTACGCTACTATTTATATTTTAGTCATTTACATTAACTTTTTTTATATTATACACAAATAAAAATGAAAAAGTCAATATTGAAGCAAAAAAAATTAATAAGGAGAAAATACAATGTTTAATGAATTTAAAAATGGAGAAAAAGTCATTGTATGCGGTCCTGGTGAAAACAATGGTAAGTTCTATAAAAATTTACCTGCAAAAATCATTGAACGCGATCCTTATTACCATGATTACCATGTAAAATTTAAGGATGGCACAGATGATTGGCTTTTACCAGAGCATATAAGGAAACCATATTCAAGAAAAAAGAAAAGGAGAAAATAAAATATGAAAGTTAATTATTTAAAGACACAAGGTTTTAGAAAATTTAACGGAATATTTGAGACAAATTTATATGACATTACTAATATAACTGGAAAAAATAGGTCAGGTAAAAGTAACATTTTATATGCAATAGTAAATATAATGCTTGGAACAAACTTATCTGGAGATGAAAAGGCTTGCCTTATCAATAAACATAGTGATTCATCTTATGGAGAGTTACAATTTACTGATAATAATGGAATGAAACATACTATAATTCGTGGCAAAAATAAATATTCAAGTAAAGGTAATTTTCTTGCATTAGATGGAAAACCTGTTACACAAGCAGAGTTAATAAGTTTTTATAAAGATAAAAAATTGTTTTTATCAATTTTAAATCCTTTATATTTTCTAAATAAGAAACCAGCAGAGCAAAAAGAAATGGTAGATAAATATTTATCAGACATAAAACCAAAGGAAATCTTTGATAAATTAGATAAAACCACACAAAATACATTACTTAATAAATACTACAAAAATGAAAAGACACCTTATAGTGAGCTTACACCAAAAGAGCAAGAAGAATTTATCAATTTCAATATGTTTAATATATGTATGGATATAGCATATAACAATTTAAGTAAAAAAGAGCAATCTCTTTTAGAAGGTGTACCAACTGATATACCTTCTTATATTTCGGAATTAAATGCAGATATTAAAAGAGCTGAATCGCTTATTTCTTCATTAGAAGGCAAAATTGAATATGCAGAAAATATTGCTAATGAAAAATTACCAAAATATAAAACATTTGAAAAAGATGAAGAACTTTCACTTGCACAACAGGAACTTGCTTACTTAAATACTAATGAAAAATTAGTTGATAAGGAAAATCAAAAGAAAGTTGTTGAAAGGTTAGAGCAAGACATCTTATCCAAAGAAACAGAATTTAATGAATTAGAGAAATCAATGAAATCTGGAAAGCAAAAATATTTAAGCATTAAAAATGGAACTAATTGTACTTGCCCTACTTGTAACCAGTTAATACAAAATGAAAGCAAAGCTACTACAATTCAAAATATGTATAATGATTTAGTTAGCAAGTTTGACAAAAGAAATCTACTAGAAACTCAAATAAAAGATTTAAAATCTAAACACGCAATAGAAAGGTGTAAATATCATGCACTAGAAGGAAATCCAACAGTTGAAAAGCAAAAAAGAATTGCTGTTGTTGAGGAAAGTATAAAAGCACTAGAACAGGAAAAACAAGAGATTCAAAAATTTAATAATGAAATTGCAATTAAGGAAAAAAACATAAACGGAGCAAAGCTTGATATTGAAAAATTTAATAGTGATAAACAACAGAAAATTAAATTTATTGATA
>CAMEJH010000052.1 GCA_945919455.1 uncultured Clostridium sp.
TCTACCATAAATGTACTTTGTCCCATACTTAAGTCATCAGATGCTCCAACTCTTGTAAAGATTTTATCTACTACTCCTATTTCGGCTTCTGTTGCAGGAACAAAACTTCCTATCTGAGCCATCAATGTAATTAATGCAACTTGCCTCATGTATGTAGATTTACCCGCCATATTAGGTCCAGTAATAATTGCTAATCTATTTTCATCTTTATTTAAGTATGTGTCATTTGGTACAAAGTTTCCAGTTCCTATCATTTTTTCAATTACTGGATGTCTTCCTTCTTTTATATTGATAACTCCATCTTTTTTTACTACTGGCATACAATAGTTCATATCTTCTGCAACTTGTGCAAATGATGCTAAAACATCTAATGTTGAAATTACCATTGCTGTTTTTTGAAGTCTTTTTATGTTTTTTGCAATTTCTTCTCTTATTTTTACAAATTCATTATATTCAAGATTTATGACTTTTTCTTCTGCACCTAAAATTTGATTTTCAAGTGTTTTCAATTCTTCTGTTATATATCTTTCACCATTTGCTAGAGTTTGCTTTCTAATAAATCTGTCTGGCACTTGTGATACAAAAGATTTTGATACTTCTATATAATATCCAAATACTTTGTTGTATCCTATTTTTAAAGTTTTTATACCTGTTTTTTCTTTTTCTTCTGCTTCTAATTTAATTATCCAGTTCTTTCCTTCTGTTGTTGCTGTTTTTAATTTATCAATTTCTTCATCATATCCCATTTTTATTATTCCACCATCTTTTACTGTCATAGGTGGATCTTCCACTATTGATTTATCTATTAATTCAAATATATCATTTAATTCATCTAAGTCTTGGCATAATTCTTTTAGTTTATGTGAACTACATTGTTCTAGTACTTGTTTTACAGAAGGCAATTTTTCTAATGAATTTTTCAATGTTATCATATCTCTTGCATTTGCATTTCCATATGCCATTTTTCCAGCTAGACGTTCTATATCATATACTTTTTTAAGAGTTTCTGTAACATCTCCTCTTAACATCATATTGTCTTTTAATTCTTTTACGCTATCAAGTCTTTCTTGAATTTCGTTTACATCTAGTAATGGATCATTTAACCATCTTCTAAGTAAACGGCCTCCCATTGATGTTGAAGTTTTATCTAATACCCAAAGTAAAGTTCCTTTTTTGCTTTTGTCTCTCATTTTTTCTGTTATTTCAAGATTTCTTCTTGCATTTATGTCTAATGACATATATCTTGATAAATTGTACATCGTGATTGTATTTATGTGTTCTAAGCTAGTCATTTGAGTTTCGTTCAAATATTCTAATAAAGCATTTATTGATTTTACAGCTAAAGTTCTTTCTTTTAAGTTGTCTACTTCTTTTTTGTTTTCTATTATGTTGTAATCTAATGATAAATTTCCTACTTCATCTGAAAAAAACTTATCGCTAAATCTACTTATATATATTTGAAATCTTTCTCTTATTTTGTCCATTTCTTCTTGACATTCAAACATCATAGAATTTGCAATTATTTCTGATGGAGAAAATCTTGCTATCTCATCTAGTAAAGTAGCAAAATTGTTTTCACTTTTTATTTCTGCACTATAGAATTCGCCTGTTGATATATCACATACACTTATTCCAAAATATATTCCACTTTTGCATATACTCATTATATAATTGTTTTTCTTTTCTTCTAAAAGATTACTTTCAACAATAGTTCCTGGAGTAAGTATTCTTATAACTCCTCTTTCTACAATTCCTTTGGCTGTCTTAGGATCTTCTAATTGTTCACATATTGCAACTTTATATCCTTTTTCTATTAGTTTAGATGCATATACTTCTGCTGCATGATGTGGGACTCCTGCCATTGGAGCTCTTTCTGGTAGTCCACAGTCTTTTCCTGTTAGAGTTATTTCTAGTTCTCTTGACGCTGTTATTGCATCTTCAAAAAACATTTCATAGAAATCTCCTAACCTGTAAAATAGTATACAATCATTGTATTTTTCTTTTGTTTCTAAATACCTTTGCATCATTGGTGATATTACTGATTTGTCCTCTATTTCTGCTCTTGTTTGTGCCATTTATATTTCTCCTTTTCAACTTTTAGGGTCGGTTCTTTTTGGTTGTGATTATATTTCCCCTTTTAGATACCACATATGTTCTGAAACAATTCTTAAATCTATTACTTGGTTTATTAATTCCGGAGTTCCTTCAAAAACCACAACTTTATTGCTGTCTGTTCTTCCTGTTAAAAGTTCAGGATTATTTTTGCTTGGACCTTCTACTAAAACCTTTTGCACTGTTCCAACATATTTTTGATTATTTTCTGCTATTTGACTCTCAACTAATTCTTTTAACCTATTAAATCTTTCATGTTTTGTTTCTTCTGGAACTTGATTTTCCATTTTATCTCCTGGTGTTCCAACCCTTCTTGAATATATAAACATATATACTTGTTCAAAACATACTTTTCTTACAACATCTAGTGTATCTTCAAAGTCTTGTTCTGTTTCTCCTGCAAATCCAACAATTATATCTGTTGATAATGTTAAGTTTGGAATTTTTGCTTTCATTTTTTCTACTAAGTTTAAATATTGCTCTTTTGTATATTTTCTGTTCATTGTTTTTAATACGTTTGTACTTCCAGACTGAAGTGGTAAATGTATTAATTTACATATTTTTTCACAGTCTGCAATTGCGTCTATTACATCATCTGTAAAATCCTTTGGATGTGGTGAAACAAAACGTATTCTTTCTATTCCATCTATTTCATTTATTGCTCGAAGTAGTGTCGCAAATGAATTTATTCCATTATAATCTATATTATTTTCTTTCCATTTTTCAGCCTTTAAATATGAATTAACATTTTGTCCAAGTAATGTTATTTCTTTATATCCTTCTTTTGCTAACTGTTTTACTTCTGACAAGATGTCTTTTGGATGTCTACTTCTTTCTCTTCCTCTTACATATGGAACTATGCAATATGTACAAAAGTTGTTACATCCATACATTATTGTTACAGATGCTTTTATATTGCTTGTTCTTTTTATTGGAAGCCCTTCATAAACTTCTCCTTCAATATCAATTACATCTTGCATTTTCTTTTTGCTTTCTAATATTTTATATAAGTCTTCTGGGAATTTGTGTAATGTGTGTGTTCCGAATATTATGTCTGTATATGGATAACTTTCATGTATTTTGTCTGTTATGTGCTTTTCTTGCATCATACATCCACCTATTGCTATTATTGTTCCTCTTTGTTCTTTTATTCTTTTTAGTTCTCCAAGTTTTCCAAATAGCTTGTCTTCGGCATTTTCTCTTACACAGCATGTGTTGAACAATACCAAGTCTGCTTCTTGGTATTGTTCTGTTTCTTTATATCCCATTTCTTCTATCATTCCACATAATTTTTCTGAGTCGTTTTCGTTTAATTGACATCCCATTGTTAATATGTAGTATTTTAAATTTTTGCCTTCATTTATTGTTTTTACTTTTTCTATATATTGTTTTTGTTTTTCTATTTCTTGTGCTGTTTCCATTTTTGTTACCTCTTTATTGTTTTATTTTATCATTCTTTGATATTTTATCATATTTTACTAAGAAAATAAATATTAGAAAAGAAAAAACTTTATGTTTTATAAAGTCTTTTCTTTTTTTATATTCATAACAAAATCTCTTTTTCTAAATATGTAGAATAAATATACATTTTGTCAACTTTCTTTTCGAGAGCACCTTCTAACGCTCTTTTGTATAATTCAAGTTGTGTTCTATATTTATCAATTAAGATATGTTCATCTCTATTTTCAACATAATCAGTTTTGTAATCTACTAATATTAATTTTCCGTCCTTATCTATGTAATATAAATCTATAATACCTTGAACTAAAATGTTTTCTTCTATATCTTCATCATATATTTCTTTTGCAGGTATGTTAATATAAAATGGCTTTTCTCTTTTAACTTCTTTTGCCTCTGTTATTTCTGCCCAAATTTTTGATTTTGTAAATTGATATACTTTATTTATATTTATAACTTCCGCTTCTTTTTGAGTAATAATCTTTTTCGCTTCTAGCATTGCTACTAATTCTTTTACATCATCAAGTGTATATGTATTTTTTGATAAATCAAGTTTTTGCATACATAAGTGTATTAGAGTTCCTTTTTCTGCATTAGTTATTTTTATATCTTCATCTGTTTGCAAGAATTTTGGCAACTTGAGATCGCAATTTTGTACCGGTTCCGTTTTTTCGAAAATTGGGGTCGGTTCTGTTTTTTCCCAATTTTGTGCCGGTCCTTTTTTTGAGTTTTTCGCTATTTCTTTTATCTCTGTTACAGACATCTTAGTTGGAATAACAGTGGAATTTTTATAAGCATACTCATATTTCAAAATTTCTGCTACTTTTTTCTGTTCCTCTTTATTTAATTCTATATTTGATAATTTGCTCAAAATCTCATCTGATGAATTTTCTTGTTCCTTTTCACATTGTTTGCACATTTTTAAAACTTCATTTTTGTCATACATTTTTATTGTTGCCAAATTTTCCATTTCTTTCTTATTATATATGTAAACAAGCTTAATCCAGTCCAAATATGATTTATACTTTTTTAATAAAATATGATTTAGCTTGTCATATTTATATATAATTTCATTTATTTCTTGTTGTTTTTTGGCTGTGCTGTATCCTGTTATGATTAATTTTTCTTTTGCTCTTGTTAGTGCTACATATAGTACTCTCATTTCTTCTGACAATGTTTCTATTTTTATTTGATTTTTCATAGCTTGTTTTGATAAAGTATCATATTCTATTTGCCTATCATAATCTATATATTTTACACCAATTCCTATTTCAGGATGTAATAATATCTTATTATTTAAGTCTTGCATATTAAATTGTTTGCCTGTTCCAGATAAAAATACAACAGGAAATTCAAGTCCTTTACTTTTATGAATACTCATTATTCTTATAACATCATCATTTTCTCCAATTACTTTTGCTGAATCCATATCTTTACTACTTGTTTTTATTTTTTCTATGTAATTTATAAAGTTGAATAATCCTTTAAAACTTATGCTTTCACATTGCTTTGCTCTCTCAAATAACATTTTTAGGTTTGCTTGTCTTAGCTCTCCATTTGTCATAAATCCTACATAGTTATAATATCCTGTATCATTATAAATTTTCCAGATTAGTTCATCTAAGCTTAGATATTCTTGTTCTTTTCTCCAAATTTCTAAATTGTTTAAAAATGTGTCTATTTTTGATCGTAACTTCGTGTCTACGTCTTTTTTTGCTTTTAAAATTGTATTATAAAAATTATCATATTTATCACTTAATCGTATTTGTACTAATTCATTATCAGTAAATCCTCCTATACTTGATCTCATTACTGCAACTAGTGGTATTTCTTGTAATGGATTATCTATTATTTTTAATAGACTCATAATTGTTTGGATTTCTATACTTTCTAAATATTCTGATGATGAATCACTAAATACTGGCATTCCTAATTTTAAGATTTCTTTTTCAAATATTGGTGCAGGCTCTTTTGTTGATCTTAATAAAATTACTATGTCTTTATATTTAATATCTCTTTTTTCTTGTTTTTTTGCATCATAAATCTGAAATTTGCTGTCTATTAATTTTTTTATTCTATTTGCTACAAATTTTGCTTCTAATTCTATATCTTCTACTCTTTCTTTTTCTTCTTCGGCTTCATCAGCTTCTATTTCAAAATCATAGTTTTCTTCTGGCATCTCTTCTACATTTAATATATCTATTTCTGTTCTTAAGTCTTGTTTTGTGTCTTCGTAATTTGCACCTAAATTTAAATATTCTTCTTCTGTATAATTTAACTCTCCTAATTCTTCGGTCATAATATTTGCAAATATGGTGTTTGCAAAATCTAGAACTTCTTTTCTACTTCTAAAGTTTTTGAATAATTGAATTTTAAGATTATCATCTGCTTGCTTGTCTTGTTTTAATTTATATGTCTTATATTTGCTTAAAAATAAATCTGGTCTTGCTTGCCTAAATTTATATATGCTTTGCTTTACATCTCCTACCATAAATATGTTATTTCCTCTTGATATTGATGTTAATATATATTCTTGCACCAAGTTACTATCCTGATATTCATCTATTGCTATTTCTTCAAATTTTTCTTGATATTTTCTTGCTATTTCTGTTGGTTTGCCTTCTCTATCTAATAATATTTGCAAAGCAAAATGTTCTACATCACTAAAATCTACTATATTTTTCTCTTTTTTTCTTTTAGTGAATTTTTCTCCAAATTCTAAAATAACTTGTTCTAGTTTTTTTAGAACCTCATACATATCATTTATATCTTCATTAGCTTCTTTTGAATCAAATATTAGAATTTTATCTGTTACCTTTTTTATAGAGTCTTTTACTGCATCTCTAGTAACTTTTGCAATATCTTTGGCTTCTGTTGCTATTTTTTTATCTGATACCCAAGTTTTAAATTTTATGTTCGCTGATATTGTATAAGCTTTATCCCATGAATCTAAATTTGCTTTTAGCATTTCTAGCTGATCTATATCATCACTTATTATTTGTTCATATTTTAAAAGTTCTGCATATTTCGATAAGTTTTTCCTTTCATTTTCTAATTTTATAATTCCATCTTGTAAAATTTCTTCTATATTTTTTAGTAACAATTGACCCCAGATAGTTTTGATAAAGTCTTGTTCTAAATTGCTTTCAAGATTGAACATTTCTATTTTTTCATTTAGCCATTTTTCTGGAAATGGATTACTTTGTATATATGTGTATATTTTTAAGATTAATTCCTTTAATGGAGTATCATCTTTATAACTTGTATAAGTGTTTATTAGTTTTGAAAAGTCTTTATCTTCTGCTTCATATTTTTCTTCGAATAAGTCTTCTAATACATCTTGTTTTAGTATTTCTATTTCTGTAGTGTCTCCTATTCTGAAGTTTTGTGATATATCTATTTCAAAAAAGTTATTTCTTACTACATCTAAACAAAATGAGTCTATTGTACATATGCTTGCCTTGTTTAATAAGGTTACTTGTCTTTGTAACCTTTCATCTTCTGGATTTTCATCTATTTTTTTATATATTGCACTTAATACTCTTTCTCTCATTTCTGATGCTGCCGCATTTGTAAATGTTACTACTAATATCTTGTCTATGTCTATATTTTCATTTATGATTTTATTTATTATTCTTTCTACTAATACTGCTGTTTTTCCACTTCCTGCTGCAGCTGCTACTAGTATATTACTTTCTTTTTCATATATTGCTTGTTTTTGTTCTTGTGTCCATTCCATAATTTTCTCCTTTTGGACAATTTCATTCCGGGTCTCTTTTTTCCCTTTGGGCAATTTCACCCCAGGTTTCTTTTTTCCCTTTTCAATTTATATCATATTTTTCTATTTTTAACAATAGTTTAGCTCCCTTTCAAAATAGAAAGGGAGCTTTTGTAAAACTATACTGACAATTCTACAACCATAATGGCCTTCTGCTGGTTGTTGTGCGGTTGCGTAAAACATACACTGTATCCATTGATGGAATTAAGTGAACATTTCACTCTTATCAAAACATCATTTATGTCACTACCATATACATACTTCGAATGATATTCGGCTTTGCTACCATCAAAAAATGTAATTTTTCCGTTTTCTCCACAACAAAATTTTTCTTCAATGATCAAACGATAGTCTCTTTGAGGTGTGTCAGATTCCTCCACTTTACATTCCAGCCTATTCAGAATCCAGAAAAATAACCGTTCTGCTTCAAGTTCTTTATTCGTTTTTTCTCCTTCCTTTACTTTAAGAAGTTTTCTACCTCGTTCTCGTAAAACTTCAGCCGCTATTTTCTGTTCTAAACTTGCCATGTTTTTTCCTCCTAACAATTGTTATGGATTTTTATATTACTAATTAACTATTACCTATATTACCATAATTTTATGAATATTTCAAGTTTTATATACAAGTACATATACCAATTAAATCCAAATTTTCTTTTGGCATTGTAAACTCAACTTTTGTATACCATTCTTCATCTTCATAAAAATTACTTATTTTATCATTTATATTAATTTTGTTATTATATTCATAGAGCTCATCAAAGTGAACCCATTTTCCACTAACCATAAATAAATGACAAAAAACATATGAAACCGTTTCTCCTGACCTGTATGTATCCTCAATTACTTTTTCCCCGTTTGATTATAAAACTTACAGTATAGTATTTGGGAATATCATAACTTATTACTCTAGTCCCTATTTTTATAGTTTTATCATTTCTGTCTAGTTCATTTTTATCCTCAAAAACTAATTTTTCATTAATTAACTTTTGTAACATCTGTTCTTCAGTATCTACTGCTATTTCGCTTCATCTTTATTCCTCCTTGGTACTTTTTCATTTACAATTATATCAGTCTTTAATAATAACAGTCAAGGCTTATATAAAAATAAGGATACTTTTGTATCCTTATTTTTATTCATTTTCTATATTCTCTTCTGATTCATTTTTATCAATAATGTCTTCTGGCTCACTTTCAACTAAATCTTTCATTGTAAGATTAATTCTACCTTGGTCATCAATTTCGATAACTTTAACTGGAACTTTATCTCCAACTTTTACGAAATCTTCTACATTTTTTACTCTTTCTTTAGAGATTTTTGATATATGAACAAGACCTTCTTTTCCTCCACCAATATCTACAAATGCTCCAAAGTTTGTTGTTCTTGTTACTGTTCCATAGTAAATTTGTCCAACTTCAAATTCTCTTACAATATCTTCTATCATATCTAATGCTTGATATGCTTTGTCTTGGTCTGTTGAATAAATCATTACTTGTCCATCATCTTCTATGTCTATTTTTACTCCTGTTGCATCAATTATTTTGTTTATTGTTTCTCCACCTTTACCAATTACATCTTTTATTTTATCAACTTTTATTTGTGTTGTTACAATATGTGGTGCATATTGTGAAATTTCTTCTCTTGGTTCAGCAATTTGTGGTTTCATTATTTCATCTAAAATATATTGTCTTGCTTTTCTTGTTCTAGCAAATGCTTCTTCAATTATTTTATATGATAATCCATCTACTTTGATATCTACTTGTATTGCTGTTATACCTTTTTCTGTTCCACCAACTTTGAAGTCCATATCTCCAAAGAAATCTTCCAATCCTTGGATATCTGTTAACATTACATAATCATCTGGATTTTCTGGATTTGTTACTAAGCCTGTTGAAATACCAGCTACTGGTCTTTTTATTGGAACACCTGCATCCATTAATGCTAATGTACTTCCACATATACTTGCTTGTGATGTTGAACCATTTGATGATAATACTTCTGATACAACTCTTATTGCATATGGGAATTCTTCTTTTGATGGTATTACTGGTACTAAGGCTTTTTCTGCTAATGCACCATGTCCAATCTCTCTTCTTCCTGGTCCTCTTGATGCTCTAGCTTCTCCAACACTATATGCTGGGAAGTTGTATTGATGCATATATCTTTTAGCTGTTTCTGTATCTATTCCATCTAATTCTTGTTCTTCACTTGTCATTCCAAGAGTTACAATTGACATTACTTGAGTTTGTCCTCTTGTAAATAATGCACTTCCATGTGTACGTGGTAATATTCCTACTTCACATGACAATGGTCTTATTTCATCTATTGCTCTACCATCAACTCTTTTATGCTCATAGAATATCATATCTCTTACACATTTTTTCTCTAATTTATAAATAGCTTCTCCTATTTCTTGTGCTCTTGTTGTTGCTTCTTCCTCACCTAATTTTTCTGCAACTGCTGCTGTTATTTCTTCTGATAATGCTGATACATTATTGTCTCTTGTATCTTTGTCAACTTCTTGTACTGCTACTTTCATTTTTTCTGTAAAATTATCTTCCATAAATTGATATAAGTCATGGTCTACTGCAAATGATTTATATTCAAATTTTGGTTTTCCAATTTCATCTTTCATTTTTTGAATAAATGCACATATTTTTTTGATCTCTTCATGTCCTTTTTTGATTGCTTCTAGCATTACATCATCTGAGACTTCATTTGCTCCAGCTTCTATCATTGCTACTTTTTCTGCTGTTCCAGCTACTGTTAATGTTAAGTCACTTACTTTTCTTTGTTCTTCTGTTGGATTTATAACTATTTCTCCATCAACTAATCCTACATTTACTGCAGCTGTAGGTCCTCCAAATGGTATATCAGATATTGATAATGCTGCTGATGCTCCTATCATTGCTGCTACTTCTGGTGAATTATCTTGTTCTACACAAAGAACTGTTGCAACAACTACTACATCATTTCTAAAATCTTTTGGAAATAATGGTCTTAGTGGTCTATCTATTGCTCTTGAAACTAATATTGCTTT
This sequence comes from uncultured Clostridium sp., assembly GCA_945919455.1. Taxonomy (GTDB): domain Bacteria; phylum Bacillota; class Clostridia; order TANB77; family CAG-508; genus CAG-269. Next base: position 10,389 of record CAMEJH010000052.1, read on the forward strand.
ATCACTTGGTTTTCCTTCTCTTTTTTGGAATGATCCTGGTATTTTTCCTACTGCATATAGTTTTTCTTCATAATCTACTGATAATGGAAAAAAGTCAATTCCTTCTTTTGGTTCTTTTGAAGCTGTAACATTTACCATTACAACTGTATCTCCATATTTTACTAGCACACTTCCATTTGCTAGTCCACAAAGTTTACCTGTTTCTATAACAAGTTTTCTTCCTGCTAATTCTGTTTCATAACTTTTAAACATATTTTTACTCCTTCTTTTCCAAATATAAGTATTATATTTGAATCTATAAAATTTTATACACCTATTTTTTCAAGTAAACTTTATTAGATTGTAACCTCTATAATATCTTAATTTCTTAAAACATTATACAAGCTACTTTTCTAATCTTAGTTTACTTGAATAAAGAGGCGTAAGCTTGTTGCAAACGCCTCCTTACAACTTATCAACTATTTTCTTAGTCCTAATTTTTCAACTAAGGCTTTGTATGATTCTTCATCTTTTTTTGCTAAGTAGTTTAATAAATTTCTTCTTTTTCCAACCAT
>CAMEJH010000053.1 GCA_945919455.1 uncultured Clostridium sp.
CCAAATATTCCCAATATTTTTCAACAAATTCCATGTCTCCTTTTTCATATGCTTCATTTAATATCTTTTTCCTTATTTCACGAGATAAATCATCCCAATACTTTTCAGCAAATTCCGTATTTCCTTTCTTATATGCTTTGTAAAATACTTTTTCCCTGATTTCCAAAGATACATTATACCAATGTTTTTCAACAAATTCCTCTATTTTTTGACATATATCTTCATCTATTATCTCTATATTATATGATACAACACTTTTAATCAAGGCATCTCTTTGTTCTTCTGTTAAATTTTGAAAGTCATAATCTGTAAAATCTATTCCATCATTTACTCCCCTCATTCCCTTTACAGTCTTACCTTCCATTATTCTTTCGTAAGCTCTATCTGCGCGTTCTTTTTCTTCTTTTGATAAATGTCTATCTTTCCTTCTCTCTAAATATTCTTCATCCAAATGTCCTTCTTTATCTACTGTTATTATCTTACTTTTTAATCTAGATTTAGGATTTTTTTCGTATTCTGCATACTCGTCTGGCAATATTCCATAAATTTCGCATCCATTAAAATTTATGGTTTCAAAATTTATTATATAATCTATAATTCCATCTTCGTTTATTTGAGTTTTATTATAACCTATATCACTAACATTTATAATTGCATTTGTATTTTGTAAATTAATATTACTTGGTTTTAATATATTATCTTCATTTAAAGTTGCAGGAACAAACTCAGCTAATCTTACCCCACTTAAATCTTGTCCAGATAAGTCCATATCTGGCATTTCTATGTAATAAACAATTCTTTGGTTACTTTCTTCATCTATTCCAAAATCTGCATTTTCTCTATAATTTAATATATATTTTAATGCATCTACTCCTTGTAATAATAGAAATTCTTCTTCTGTAATTATATCTGTTTTATTTTTGTTATTTTCGTGCATTTCTTTCAATTGGCGATATAAAATTTTTTTTGCATTTTCATCCATAAAAATTACTCCCTTTTATTCTACATAATCTTCTAATAAACTAGCATCTTGAATTCCTATTATAATTGGATCTGTTAAAATCATACGAATAAAATTCTCTTGTGTCTTTGCATATTCTCTAATAATTGTTAAACTATTTATTAACTTATTCTTAGCAATAAACAATATATTTGAGTTTTCTATTATTATATTGGGATCTTGTGCTATAGAAATACCATAATCCTCAAATACGTCTTCCGTACTTTCTAATATTTCTTCTATGTTCTCATTTAGAATATTTGAATTTGAATAAATCAAATCTTTTACTATATCTTTATTCGTAAAATAATTATCTAATTTTTTTATTTTCTCTTTAAGAATTTCATTATTCATGGTTATTAAATTCATATTTTGAGTTATAATTATTGTTAGCTCTAAATTAGAATAATCTAAACAGCTTAATTCATATAAATTTTTTCTAAAATTTTGTATATCTATATTCTCTATTTTCAAAATTTTTTGAATTGATGTTTTGTTGCAACCTATCACTTTCAATATTTCTTCTAATTTTTGCATATCATTTAACTCTGCTTGTTCTATCGGTTGTATATATAATTTTTTCTCAATATTTTTAATTTTATCTTCCACAACAGGTTGTATTTCTAAATCTTTTGGTGCTTCTATTTTTTTAATTTTCATTCTTATTATAAAATTTTTTATTTTCTGCCATATTTTCATAATTTTCATTCTTCTCCTAAATCTATTATATAATAATAGCATAACATAAAACATTTTCATTGTGTTCAATGTAACACAAATTTAACATTTTTGTAATATTTTTGTAATACTGTTTTAGAACTGTGAGACATTATACATTCTATAACAAGAGAGTATATTTATAATTTTCAAGCAAATAAGAAAAACGGATAACCTAAATAAGTTAGTCCGTTTATTATATTTCACTTTTGACTATTTTTGCATATTATTCTGGTTTCTTTCATCACAATCCGTATGGCTTTTGTTTTCTATAAATTCTCCTCTATTTATTAAATGTCCATTTTCTATAATAGGTGTAACGTTTCCCGAAAAATTTTCTACATAAGCCTCTTTCCCCTCTCTTATTTCGGCTATACATTCTTTTCCATCTGTAAGTACATGAGCAATAATAATACCATCACTTTCAATAAAAATCTCTTCATCTGATGATTTCTTTAATGAATACTTATGTCCATGATAATAAAAAGTGTTAGTTCTATTACTTATTGCCTGTGTTATAGTCTCTTCAAAATTTAGCCCTTTTTTATCTTCACAATTTACTTCCATTAGATCGTAACCAAACATTTTATGTTCTTTCTTTACTGCAAATATAGCTTCTTCACAATTTTCAAGGTTTTCCCACCCATCAAACTCTTTTGGTGCTTCTGGTCCGTTTTTTTCTTTTACTGTTCCATCATCTTCTATTCTAATAAAATGATGTCCTGTATTTTTGCTATTAGATCTATATATTACTAAATATTCATCATCTTTTAATTTTTTATCTCCTAACAATCGTACAAAAGGAAATTTATCTAATATTGTAGATACACTTTGGCTAAAATCTTTACAGCTAAATGGAAATATACATGTGTCTATTTCTAATGCATATCCTCCACAGTTTATTTTGTCATTAAAAAAATAATCTGCCTTCTTTTCTAGTTCTGATTCAAAATCTTGTTGTAAAGTTGTCCCATAAGGATTCTCGGAAAAGAGCTGTAAAAAATGAGTGCAGGTACTTTTCATTTTAGGCCTATCTTTTTCATCTTCCATTATTTTGACAAAAACATCTATCGAATCTTCTCCAAATTCTTGAATAATGATCTTTTTTAACAATATATCTACTATAGCATGTTTTTTATCGATATCAAAGCTACTATGACCTCTCCATTTGTTTGACAATTGAACATATTGTATATACAATAGTTCCTCATCTGAAAATTTTGCTTTTTCATACATTTCTCCTAAATAATTATCTGTAAGGTATTGTTCAAATCTATCTCCCATATCTAATATTTTATCAACTGCTTTTTGATTTTTATATTTTCTTAAATTGTATATGTCTATTATATCTCTAAAATTTTCAAATACCTCTTTAGCAGTATTCGATATAGCGTTTCCTTCATTAAAAAATGGTGGAAATCTATTTAAATTTCTTTTTACTTCATTCCTTATTCTATCTTTTAATGTTTTTTCAAAATCCATATTTCACCTGTAATCCAATTATTTTAAATATTCATAATTTAAGATTATTTTCCCTTTCTTTAATCACTTGTACTTATTCTAGCTTCTATTTTATAACATTTTTATCTCTTTGTATCTGTTTAGAATATCTATCTTCTTCAGAAAATACACAACCACAATATTTTTGCATATATAATCCAAGACTTCTTGCTTCTGCTTGTCCTTCTCTAAAACCTGGTCTAAAATCTCTATACAAAAATTCTAGACCATATTTTTCAGCCATTTCTTCTCCAATTTGTTTTAAAGCTTCATGGTTTTGATATGGACTTATTAAAAGTGTTGTAGAAAATGCATCAAATCCATTTTCTTTTGCATATTTTGCTGTTTGTTCTAATCGTATTCTATAACAATATTTAACACATCTATTTTCTAAATTATTTACTACATTTTTACAAAACTCTCTTAGTCCATAATTTTCTTCAAATATAGCCTCTACTCCAATGCTTTTAGTATATTCTTTTAATGTATCTCTTCTTGCCTTATATTCCATATATGGATGTATATTGGGATTAAACCAATATACTGTTGGTTCTATTTCTTCTGTTCTTAAGCTTTTTATACAATATACACTACAAGGTGCACAACATGTATGCAATAATAATTTCATTTTTATTCCTCTTTTTCATTTATTTTCTTTTTAATTATATATTCCGGTCTATTTCTACTTTCATCATAAATTCTTGATATATATTCTGACATTATCCATATTGATATTAATTGTACTCCTGCAAAAAATGATATACTAACCATTATTGAAGCCCAACCTGGAACCAAGTTATTCCAATTAAACATATAAGAACATATTGTATATATTAAAATTATAAATGACATCAATATTGATAATAAACCTATCCCACCAATTAATTTTAATGGTTTACTTGAAAAACTTATTATTCCATCATAAGCTAATTTTAACATTTTTTTGAATGGATATTTGGTTTTTCCAGCAAATCTTTCTTCTCTATTGTATTTTAATGGTTTTTGCTTAAATCCTACCCAACTAAAAAGGCCTCTTAAATATTTATTATGTTCAGGTAGAGAGTTTATAACATCAACTACTTTTCTATCAACTAATCTAAAATCTCCTGTATCTTTTGGAATCTCTACATCTGATAAACTATATAATATTTTATAAAACATTTTTGCAGATAAAACTTTAAATACAGATTCTCCTCTTCTTGTTTTTCTTACTGCATATACAACATCATTTCCTTCTTCCCATAAATCAATCATATCTTTTATTAATTCTGGTGGATCTTGCATATCTGCATCTATTATTATAACTGCATCTCCTGTTGTTTCTTTTAATCCAGCTGTTACTGCTGCTTGATGTCCAAAATTTCTAGAAAATGCAATAACTTTTACTTTTTTATCATTTTGAGCTATTTCTTCCATTATTTCTAATGTTTTATCCTTACTTCCATCATCAACCACAATTATTTCTGAGCTGTATTTATCTAAATCTGATAAAACACTATTAATCCTTTTATAGCATTCTTTTGCAACCTCTTGTTCATTGTACATTGGTACAACTATAGAAATTTTTTTCACTTTTATATCCCCTTTTAATTAAATAAATTTATCCTAAATATGGATATCCTAAATGAGCATATGCAGGTGGCATTACTAAACGTCCTCTTGGCGTTCTAGATATAAAGCCTATTTGTATTAAATACGGTTCATATACATCCTCTATGGTATCAACTTCTTCTCCTATTGATACTGCTATTGTTTCTATTCCAACTGGTCTTCCTTGATATTGATTTATCATAGTATCTAATATTTTTCTATCAATTTCATCTAATCCTAATTCGTCTATTTCTAATTGATTTAATGCATGTTTTGCTATTTTTAAATCTATTTTTCCATCGCCCATTACTACCGCATAGTCTCTTACTCTTTTTAATAATCTATTTGCAATTCTTGGTGTTCCTCTTGATCTTCTTGCTATTTCTATTGCTGATTCTTCGTCTATTTCTACTCCTAATATTTTTGCTGACCTTTTTACTATTATACTTAGGTCTTCTGCAGAATATAGTTCTAGCCTATGTACTATTCCAAATCTGTCTCTTAATGGAGTTGTTAAAGAACCTGCCTTTGTTGTTGCTCCTATTAATGTAAATTTAGGCAAATCTATTCTTATAGATTTTGCACTTGGTCCTGTTCCTATTATTATATCTAATGTGTAATCCTCTAAAGCTGGATATAATATTTCTTCCACATTTTTGCTTAACCTGTGGATTTCGTCTATAAATAGCACATCAAATTCTGATAAACTAGTTAATATTGCTGCTAAATCTCCTGGTTTTTCTATGGCAGGACCCGATGTTATTTTTATATTCGAGTTCATTTCATTTGCTATTATATTTGCTATTGTTGTTTTTCCTAATCCTGGTGGGCCATAAAATAAACAATGATCTAAAGCCTCTCCTCTTTTTTTTGCAGCTTCTATATATATCTTCATATTTTCTTTTACTTTTGTTTGGCCTATATATTCGTCTAATGTCTGTGGTCTTAATGAATTTTCTAGTCTTTCTTCTTGTCTACTCTCTACTTCTGGTCTAATATTAAAGTTTTCTTCCATTTTTTATAACCTTTCTTATTTTGTATATGCTCAAATTATATCAAATTTACTGCTTGTTTTCAATGTTTTTATACATTTCTGTTGCCTTTTTGTAAACATTTGTATAATACTCTTCTTTAAACTTTGTAATACTTTCTACTTCTCTATTTTTTCTATAATCTAAAATTATTTCTCTATTTGGTTCATATTCTTCCTGTATTATTTCTAATATTTCTTTTGTCCTATTTGTTTGTTCTGGTTTTTCTATTAATTTCTCAGCAAATTCAAGCATTATTTCCGCTCTTTTTTGAATAGGTGAAATTTCATATTTTCTCTCTTTTGGAATAGTTTTCCAAACATTTATTAGATAATCAATGTCTTCTGTTTTTGGGTCTTTTGCTATTTGATTACTCATTATTTCATACATTATATTTTGGTAATTATATGGTTCATTTTTTATATATTGTTTTATATATTTTATTTTATTTTCATCTTGTATTTGGTTGTTTTCTATATATATAATTCTATTATATTGATATCTAGAAATCCATGGCGCTATTCTGTTACTTGTTATTCCTGTTTCATCTTCTACTAAGTCTGCAATAAATCCTAAAATATTTCCTATGCTAATTATAACAAATATAGCAGTAATTATTATTTCTAAAATGTTTGTGTTTATTTTTAAGTTTTGATCTTCTTTGTTTATAATTGCTATAAACATATAAATTACCATTTCTATTATTAAATATGACATATCAAAATCCATTAGACTATGAATTGTTATTATGCTTATTCCAATAAATATTGCTAATATATTTCTATATATTTTTGTATTTTGTTTACTATTTTTTAATAATTCCATTCCATTCTGTATTGTTATTGCAATTATAAATATATAACTCATTAGCCCTATAATTCCAAATGACATTAATACTTCTAACACATAGCAATGTACTTCTTTTGCATAATATAAGTAGTCTTGAACTTGTCCATATAATGTTCTCCAAGTATTTCCACCTGCACCAATTAACCAGTTTTCTTTTGCTATTTTTAATCCAGCTCTCCAATAATCTGCTCTTTGCCATACACTTGAGTTTTTAAAATTAAATGTTGTAAATATTCGAACGGCTTCTTCTGGTATTATTTTGTATTCTAATATATATTTTGAGCCATTTATTTTTAATTCATTAATTGTTATATTTTGCTCTAACTTATTTTTTATTCTTATTTCAATATGATCTATTTCTTCATTTGTTTCTACATTTATTGTTTTTGTTCCTGTAAAATTAGAAAAACTTATTCTTCCAATTGTTTTTTCTGAAAAATATCTTGTTACTTCTACTATGTTTATTTCAAATGTATCATATGTTTTATCTGATTTTGCATCTATATCAAATTCAAATTTATAATCTGTATTTGATTCTATCCCTCTAATTACACAAGTATGGTCTTCTTCTGTAATTTCTAATGGTTTGTCTATTTGTATTGCTATAAAGAAATATATAAAAAATGCTATAATTGCAATTATTCCTGCTATTATCCATTTTTTGCTTATTCTTTTTTGTACAATTCCTTTTATTATAAATATTAATATTATTACGGCTAATAACGCTAAAACAAATTTTGATTGTGTTAATGCTATTGTTATGCTTGCAATTACTATATATATTGCATAAAGTATTTTTATTTTTTTGTTTTCTGAATTTAAAAATTCTGATATTGCAAGCGTTGTTGTTAATCCTAAATATGCTGCGAATGTATTTGCATAGCCAAATGTTGATATCATTCTTATGTCTTCTATTTTTACCGCTCCAATAAAATCTAAAAATGGTTCAAATATATTTAATGTTAGTTTGTCATATCCAAATATAATTGGGATTATTGAGGCTCCTATTACTGTATTTATTATAATTTTTATTTTCTTATGATCTGTTACTATATTTCTTACTAATATGTAAAGTCCAAATACTGACCAATATTTTAGTATGAAGTTTATTGTTCCATCTAGTGATACTTGTTTTCCAAATACTAATGGCAATATTGTTGATATCATAAATAATATTACTGCTATATCTATTTTAGATTTTATTATGATGTTTTGCTTTTTATTTATTTTGCTAATTATTAAATATATTAGAATAAATATACTTAAGATTACTTGTATTAGCCAAATTGGCTGTTTTATGTTTGATCCTATAAATATGTTTAATAATACTATTGTTGCTAGTATTACTATGAATCCTATTTGGTTTATTTTTTCTTGTTTCTTTTCCATTTTTTATCTCCATCTTTTGAAAAAGCCTGCAATTTTTTGCAGGCTTGTTTGTTTTCTTTATTATATTTTTTTTGCTTGTTTTTGTCAATTGTTTTTATATTTATTATTCAAAATATATAATATATTTTAGAAAATCTTCTTCTGTTCTAAATCCTTCATTTTTAATAACTTCTATAAATTGTTCTCTTGTGATTTCTTCTTGAGCTAAAAAATCATCAAAAGTTCCAGTTAATCCAATCTTTTGTACAAATAAGTTTTCAAGTTCTTCAGTTGTCTTTTCATTTCCGCCTTGTAATGAAGTTTCATATTCAACTCCTAACCATGGGATATCACCTATATTCTGATTTATTAAACTATCTCTTAAAAATTCTTCATATGACATATTTTGTTCACTAGCTTGTTGTTCCCACTCTGTTCGAGTAGTGTTATTTTCTGTTAAAAATTCTTCAAAAGTTCCAGCATAAGGTATACTTTTTAGTACTAGTTCTTCTAATTCTTTTTTACTTTTATTTGCCACATAATTAATAGCAAATTTTTCATATTCATCAGGGTCTCTAATTTCCACATATTCTACCTTTGCATTCGTAGCTCCCCAAGGTTGTCCACTTATTTGGGTAGTGTTTCCTAAATATCTTATTATTGTTATAGTTTTCAAATTGTAACATGAAGAAAATGCGTTATCTCCTATTTGAGTTACACTGTTTGGAATTTCTATACTTGTTAATCCTGTACAACCTTTAAATGTTCTATCTCCTATGCTTATTACACTATCTTGAATTATTATACTTTTTAATCCTATACAATTATAAAATGCATCACTTCCTATACCAATAACACTGTTAGGTATTGTTATACTTTTTAATCGTATACAATTATCAAACGCATCTCCTCCTATACTTGTTACACTATTTGGAATTGTTACGTTTGTCAAAGCACTGCAGCCATAAAATAAACCTCTTTCTATTTTTGTTATCCTGTTTGGAATAGTTATGTTTGTTAAGCCTGTACAGTTACCAAAAGCATACATTCCTATATTTGTTACACTGTTTGGGATTGTTATGCTTTTTAATCCCGTACAGCTATAAAAAGCATAAGTTCCTATACTTGTTACATTGTTAGGGATTATTATACTTGTTAATCCTGTACAACCTTTAAATGTATAACTTCCTATACTTGTTACACTATTTGGTATTGTTATGCTTGCTAGACTTGTACAAGTATCAAATGCATTACTTACTATCATTGTTGTTCCCTCTGTTACTGCTATATTAGTTCCTGTTGGCATTGTTCCTTTGTATTTATAATATACTTTTCCTATATATAAGTCTCCATTTGGTTGATTATTATACCATGTTGTTCTAGAGAATGCATCAGTTCCTATAGCCATTACGCTGTCTGGAACCGTTATATTTGTCATTCCCGTACAGTTATAAAATGCCTTACTTGCTATCATTGTTGTTCCTTCTTTTATTGTTATACTAGTTCCTGTTGGCATTGTTCCTTTGTATTTATAATATACTTTTCCTAAATATAAATCCCCATCAGATTGATTGTTATACCATGCTGTATCATAAAACACATTAGTTCCTATAGATATTATACTATCTGGAATTGTTATATCACTTAAATTACTACATCCCCAAAACACTCCATCTCCAATAGTTTTTAATTTACTTGGTAATACTACTTTCTTTAGAGTATTATAATTTGTTTCTCCATAATGCCATAGAGCATTAGGGCCATCTATTTTCTCAATTGTATTAGGAAATATAATTGTTTCAACTCTTGGGAAGCAGGAACCAAATCCTCCACGTATTCCATATGCATACAAATTAACTTCTGTTATTCTATACATTTCTCCTTCTATCTCCACCTGATGAGGTATTACAAGTGTATCTGATATTTTTTCTCCTTTATATATTATTTCATAATTTGTGTCAGTAAAACTATTACTATCTGTTATAGAGTTATATCCTCCACCATTACAATATTGAGATTTTATTCCTATTATTCTTGCCTTTTTTGTTGTCAATTTTGATGTTTTTATTGAAGCCATTTTTGAATTACTTATTATCTCATAATCAAATAAATCATCTGGTGCTATCTGACTTTCTTCCACTGGTACACTATATATTTCTTGTTCTATAGGATCTGTTACAGCTAAGTCTATATTAACTCCTACTTCTCTATCTTCTTTTGGAAATAGTATATTAGTTGGAAATGTACTGTCTTCTGCCTCTACATCTTCTCTATTTTCCATATTATTTACTTCTTTTGCTATATCATCAGGTGTTATCTTGCTTCTGTCTCCTTGGTGTTCTGTAATTAGACTATTTATTGCAATAGTTACTAATTCTTCTACTTTTGCTTGTTCTGTTTTATCTTTTGCATCAGATGCTTTTTTTATTATTCCATTGTCTCCTGTTAACATACTTATGCTTACTGCTGCTAAAATTAATAAAACTACTATAGTAACTACTAAAGCAATTAGTGTTATTGCGCTTTCCTGTTTTTTAATGTTTCTCTTCTGTTTCTTATCCATTATCTTTCTTCCTTTCTATTTTTTCTAATATTATATTTTTCAATATCTTATCATTAATTATATGAATTAAAGACAATATAAATATACCAATAAAGTATGAAAAAATCAATAGAAATAGAAAAAATTCCGATTATATTTTTACTTATTATATATATAAATATATACTTATAAAAATAGAAAGAATTAAATGCTTTAGAAAAATTTTTAACTTTAATTCATATAATTAATGATAAAAAAATTAGGAATAAAGAACCTCTTTAATC
>CAMEJH010000054.1 GCA_945919455.1 uncultured Clostridium sp.
AGCCTGTCACGCTAGAGGTCGACGGTTCGAGCCCGTTCCAGGTCGCCATTTTTTTATCTAATGGCTTGATAGCTCAGTTGGTAGAGCAGAGGACTGAAAATCCTCGTGTCAGTGGTTCGATTCCACTTCAAGCCACCAGAAACAAAGACGATATTACGAAAAGTAGATATCGTTTTTATTTTGATTATTTTTAGTGGAATCGAAAAGGACGTGCCAAACAAAGTGAGGCAAAAACAGTTCAGTGAACTGTTTTTAGGACGGCGGCTTGCCGATTCCACTTCAAGCCACCAGAAACAAAGACGATATTACGAAAAGTAGATATCGTCTTTTATTTTTATAGCATGTTCAAATAAAAAAGTAAAATCTCTACTAATTCTATAAGTAAATTTTATAATTTTAAAGCTTGGACCTCATGATTTAAATAAAACTTCATGGAAACTTATTATTTTTTTACTATTGCAGAAAAATGTAGAATATGATACTATGAATAAAGAAATATGTGAGGGGGATTGTATATGAAGAAAAAACTTAAAATTGCAATAATAATATCATTAATAATATTATTGTGTATAATTTCTATTTTATGTCTTAATAAAAATGATTCTGAATTAAGAACAATAAAATCAAATAAAGAATTGTCAAAAATATACGAAGGAGAAAATTCGACTATAAAAGACATATTGCTAAACATTGTTACTATGCCATTTAGTTTTATAACAGAAAATTGGAGATATTATGACTATTCTGTTAGTGATAGTTTAAACTCAGGAAATGGTTTTTCCCCAGAGTCTATAATAGCAGATACTGCTACTTCATCGTCTGATTCAATAAAGTCTTCTTCAAAAGACTATTCAACAACAAATATTCAAGTAGAAAATGTTGATGAAGCAGATATTACTAAAACTGATGGAGATTATATTTATTCAATTTCAGAAAATGATGTAATAATAACTAATATTTTAGATCCTAATAATATAGAAATAATATCAACAATTAAATCAACAGATGGAAGCATTCCAGAAGATTTAATTCTTTATAAAAATGAATTGATTGTTATATCGACAAATTATAATAATTCAAGCTCATATTATTATTACAATAATAACAGTAACACTATTGTAAAAATATATGATATAACACAAAAAGACAAACCAATTTTATTAAAGAACTACGAATTATATGAACCATATTATACATCAAGATGTATAAATAATGTATTATATGTAATATCTTCAGGAAATTTAAGAGAAGAAGATGATGAAATTATTACATATTACAAAGAAGACAGCACGACACGAGAAATAGGACTTGATAATATTAAATATCTAAGAAATGTAAAAACAAAAAAACAAACATTAATTTCAGTTGTTGACTTGAATAATGTAAAAGATGATATAAATGTAAGTTCATACTTAGTAGACATTTCAAATGCATATGTATCAGAAAATAGTATTTACTTATTAGATCAAAAATACGATTATGATAGATATGCGCCACCAATAAAATCCTTATTTGGCATTAAAGGGGCAATAGGTCCTTTTGTATATGACTATGATAATGATTCTAATGGATATTATACCGAAATATATAAATTTGACATTTCAAAAGATGGATATGTAAAATATAGTACTAAAACAAAAATAAAAGGAAAAACAATTAATCAATATTCATTAGATGAATACAATGGACATTTAAGGGTTGCCTTATATGATAGTGATGGAGCAAGAGTTGCAATATTCAATGAAAATTTAGAGAAAATAGGAATATCAGAATATGTTGCAAAGGGAGAAACTATGTATTCATTAAGATTCATAAACAATAAGGCTTATTTAGTAACGTATAGAACAACAGACCCTTTATTTGTTATAGACTTAAGTAATGAACAACAACCTAAAGTATTAGGGGAACTAAAAATACCTGGTTATAGCACATATTTACATCCATATGATGAAAATCATTTAATAGGTATTGGAATGGAAACAGAAGAAGTAGTAAATAGAAATTCAATTGGAAAGGTTACTTCTATTACATCAAGGATTATTGGAATGAAAATGGCTTTATTCGATGTATCTGATGTAAGCAATCCTATACAAATTTCTAGTACGGTAATAGGGGACAGAAGAACAACTTCTGCAATTTTGACTAATCCAAAGGCTTTGCTATTCTCAAAGGAAAAAGGATTAATAGCTATTCCTGTAAATAATTATAGTGAGGATTTTGAAATAAATAGCTCAAGTGATTCATATTCATCGATAGTAAATTCTTATACTAACTATAAAAAATCATATGTTGCTGAAGGATATTTTGTATATAATATTGATGTTGAAAATGGATTTGATTTAAAAGGAATTATAACGCATGAAAAAAATATCAATAAAAATTCATCATATTATTACAGTAACTCTAAACTACTAAGAGGATTATATGTTGATAATAATTTGTATACAGTATCTGAAACAGCAGTAAAAGTAAATAACTTAGATACATTAGAATTAATAAGTGAATTAAAGATAAAATAGGAGGATTTTATATATGGAAGAAAATCATGAAAATAAATCTGTGATGCATATAGCATCACTTGTATTAGGAATTATTTCAATAGTTTCAGCACTGTTTTGGTATATTACTTTGCCTACAGGTATATTAGCAATTATTTTTGGGGTAAAATCAGCAAATAGAACTGGAAGTAAGATAGGGAAAGCTGGAATGATAACTGGTATTATCGGATTAGCTTTATTTGCTTTTATATATATTGGTTTAACATTGATTTTAATTTTAGCAAATATTTAATAATAAAAAAATAAATTTGAAAAATTATGTAAAATATGGTATAATGTATTTAGTTCATATTTATTGAGTTAATATTGTAAATACATTATTAACTACTCTCACATTTGAGGTGGAACTCTTTAAGCCTCTTATGTGTTTACATATATACGATCAACATCTTATGATTGGAGGAAAAAAGTATGAAAAAAACTCGGCTTTTGGCATGTATGCTGCTAGTCGTTATGCTGGTATCCAGCATTGCTACTACTGCTAGTGCCGCAAGCATCCACCTCGTTGAGGATGATGCTAAGATCTATGTGGATGACAAACTGGTGAAAAATGTGGATGCGTACGTTGATAAAGACGGAAACATCCGGGTCTACACAGTAGATGATCTCTATGAGGTGTTTCCGGAACTTGAAGAGGAAGTCTTTGTGCTTCCGTCGAGTGATGGATATGTCGTAGTGGACTATCTTGAATTCATGGATGGATATAGCTTTTCTCTGAGAGGAAATAAGCTTTATATCTATACTGATGAAGATGTCATCAACATCAGCGATATCGTCGAAGAAAAACCTTGCAAGGTGTATGTCAATGGACTGTACGTTGCAACTGCTGATGTCTACATTTCGCAAAATGAAGGAATATATGTGGTAGGCTTTAATGACATCTACAAGATGTTCCCTAAAGAAACCAAAAACATGTACCTGCCTTTCACTGATGAAACCACATATCTCAAGGACTGGGCAGACAGATTTGGGTACAAGATTACCAATGTGAGAGAAAAGGTATTCCTTAACAACAACGGGAGAACTCCTGTTGAGGTGAGAATGGAAGGTACAAGAATTGACTTCCCTGATCAGCAGCCTATTATTGTCCCTCCTGGAAGGACGATGATTCCTGTTGCATCTGTTGCGAAAGTGACAGGATGTGAAGTAACTTGGGACGGTGAACACAATAGAGTCATTGTCACCAAGGGCAACAATAAGTTGATCCTTTGGATTGGTAATGAGAGCTATTGGTTCAATGGACATTACTACAAAATGGATGTAAAACCTTATGTCCTGAATGGGCGTACGATGGTTCCCATCCGTTTCATCTCCGAGGTATTTGGCTACCACATCTCTACAAGCTGGGAAAATGATGTGTTTATTGTCAACCTGAGTTCCGGTTGGTAACATCAAAACAGCTCCTCTAACCAATTTTGGTAGAGGGGCTGTTTTATTTGTGCGATTAATATTTATAAAATTCATAATCAGGATTATAAATATATGTATAACTTCCATCATAAATAGAATTAAAATTACTTTCTAAAGGAATATTAATATAAGCTGGGCATTTAAAATGCTCTCCTAAATTGTTTTCAATATAAATTGTAAAACTTAAACTACAGCTTATATCATCTAAAAGAACATTACATCTTTTTAAAAGTGAACCATCATATGCAATTGAGCTTTCGCTATTATTGATAGTGTAGTTAGTTTTTATGTTAGAATTAACATAGCCTAAAGTAATAGGATTGGCACAATTATTAAACAATATAGGTTTAGAATAATCTATTTCATCCTTAGAAGAAATAGAGAAAACTAAATTATTCTCCAAAATATTTTCTTCATTAGTACTATATTTTGCAAAATCTGTTAACCCTTTAAAATATAAATGTGGAGTTCCTAAATTAGGCATAGTATTAAAAGAAATATCTTTTATGGCTACAGACTTTAAAGTGTTTTCTAAAGTGTATTCTTCATTAGAATTATTTATAAAAATTGCTATGTCTGTAAATTGACTTAAATTATTTATTGTAGTTGTGTTATTCGAATTTATATTAGTATCAGAAGCACAACTACTAAAAAGTACAATTTTATCAATTTCAAAGACATCACTAATATTTTCAGTAGAGATATTTACAATATAATTTTCAAAAAAAAGTTTATTTAAAATAGGCATAAAAACAATGTGTGATAAAAAAATTAACACAAATAGCAAAAAAATAAAAACTAAAATAAAAATTATTTGCTTAATTTTACTTTTCATATAAACCTCCTATAATAATATAATATAAATTTTGGCTTAAGGCAAGTAAATATTAAAAATTCCATAAATTTAAATTGACAAAATTCGAACATAATATTAAAATTAAATTAGGTGATAAAATGAAATCTAAAGAAAAAGGTAAAATAATAGTTGCAATTATAATAATATTAATATTATTGGTAATATATGTAGCTTATAACATTTATGCAAATCAAATAGTTTCATATGCAAGTAATGATAAAGTAATAAGTGATATACCTAGAATTTCTAAGGCTAAAAAGGTCAATGTAGAAAATATTATTCTAGAAAATCAAGAAAATAACGAAGAACAAATAATTACTGAAGAAATTGACTTAGAATATATTACAGAATACAAAAATAATAAAGACTTACCTAAAGGAACTATGCAAGTGGTTCAAGAAGGTAGAACAGGAAAACAACAAATAACAATAAAAAGAACCTATGACGAAAATCAAGAAATGCATGAAGAACAAATAAATTCAATAATAACAAAAGCTGCAGTAAATAAAATAGTAGAGATAGGAACTTCAAATAGCAAATATACATATAAAGTCACAAAAGGAAGTAATGTTTATGTTACATCAGATAGAGCTAACATAATGAAAGAAAATACTGAGCAAAGTGATAAAGTGACTACAATATCAAAAAATACTGAAATGAAGGTTATAGAAATAAATGGAAACTGGTATAAAATTTCAGTAAATGGACAAACTGGGTGGATAAAATCAGAAAATGTAACAAGTATAAATCCAAATCCTGTATATGAACAAAATAATAACAATAGTATAACAAAATGTGATTTCAATATGGCTTTAAATAAACCAAGTGGATTAACATTAGAACAATTTAAAAAAGTATTAAATGACGCAAAGGATGTAAATAACATATTTAGTGACAATGCAGAGTATTTTTATTACATAGAACAGCAATATAATATAAATGGTATATTTGTAGCAGCAATTGGTATACATGAAAGTGCATGGGGAACATCAAAAATATCAAGAGACAAGAAAAATCTTTTTGGATATGGAGCATATGATTCTAGTCCTTATAGTAGTTCATATAGTTTTTCTACATATGCAGAAGGTATAGATTTGATTGCCCGTGTATTAGTTAAATATTATTTAAATCCAAATGGCACTCCAATATATGGTGGAGAAATAGCGAATGGAAAGTATTATAATGGCAATACAGTATCAGCAGTAAATAAAAAATATGCAACAGATAAAAACTGGGCAAACAAGGTATATAATTATATGGAATATTTATACAAAAAAATTTAAAAAATAGCAAGAATAAACTTGCTATTTTTTAAATTGTAGTGTATGATATATAGGTAGAAAATATACGAACTAAAAAGAAAGGGGAACTGGTTATGAAAAAAATAGCAGCAATCGCTATAATATTACTAATAGTTGTAGGATTATTTGGATTTAATCAAGTATATGCAGCAAGTAATGTAATAGATGAACAAAATGAAAGTCAATTAATTAAAATAAAAGAAAATGCAGCAAAAACATTAGATGAATATAAAGAAAAATATGGATCAGATGCATATGGACTAACAGCATTTATACTAAATATGATAAGAATATATAGTATACCATTTTGTTTCTTAGGAATAGCAATAAGTGCTATATACCAATATGTAATAGGAATAAGAAAATTAGATACCCAAGAAAAAGGTTTAGTAATGATGGTATCATTTATAACAATATTAGTAATATGCCAAATATTACCACTTGCATTTGCAATAGTAGTAAAATTTGGAAGGGGGTAACCAATGAAAGTTTTATTTGCAGTAAGTAATGATAAGATGTCAGAATCAATAATAAGACAATATCAAAAAGAATATAAACAAATAATTTCATATAAAAATGTTTATTACTTTAATGCAATATTAAAAGAACTACAAAGAGATAAAACATATGAAAGAATAGTAATAAGTGAAGATCTAGAGCAATATGTTAATTCGGATTATGAGCAAAGAGACAAATTTTTATTTGATAAATTAGATAGTATAAGTGATGAAGCTTCAAACATGAATGGAGAAGATATACCTATAATATTAATTTGTACAGAAAGAAGAACAAAAGCAGAACCAATACTAGTAAAATTGTTTGGAATAGGAATTTATAATGCCATAATAGGAAATGATAGAAGTGTACCTGAGGTTTGTAGATTAATAAATAGACCTCGCTCAAAAAAAGAAGCTAAAATTTATTACAAAATAGACTCAGAAGATGTATCATATGAAAAAGAAGACGAAAATGATGTTAGTGAATTAGAAATTCAAAATATATTAGCACATTATAAACGACTTGGAAATGATGAAGATAGATATGTAGAAAGTTTTGATAGTATTGCTGGACAGTATAATGATGTACAATTAAGAGTTATAAGTAAATGCTTACCACTAAATGTAAGAGCTGTTCTTGAAGAAAGGTCTGCTAAATATCAAGAGATCAATTCTTATAATAATAAAATCTCAGATAAAGTAAGAATTACTAAAAAGCAGGAACCACTTGGAACTAGTGAAATTTTATTAAAGAGTACAAAAACATCTAGTTTAAATGAACCTGTAGTAGTGCCTTCTGCTATTGATACTAGTAAAAAAAGAAAAATTGTTACTAAAGTTGAAAATACAGCAAATACAGAATTTGTGAAATCAAAAATAGAAGAGCAACCAGTAATTCAAGAATTAGAAGAAGATACAACTTTACAAGATATTGAATTAGATGAATTACCAGAAATTGAAGAAATTCCAGAAACAGAGTTTATACCTCAACTAGATGATATAGAAGAAGTACAACCAATTGAAGAACAAGAAGAACAACCTGTAAAGAGAAAAAGAGGAAGACCTAGAAAGATTGTTACAGAACCAGTTGTACAAGCTCCAAAAAGAAAAAGAGGAAGACCTAGAAAAGTTGTAGAACCAGAGCAACAAGAAGAGGAAAATATTTTACCTGGAATGGATTTTAGTGAAGAATCAATTTTACCTGGAATGGAACTTAATGAAAGTGATGAAGAAGAAACAGTACTACCTGGATTTAATATAGATGAAGAAGAGGAAGATACAGTTTTACCAGGGTTTGAAGACAATCCAAATAACTATGAGGAAGAAGAAGCAACATTACCAGGATTTGAAAATAATAATATAGATAGTCAATATACAGATGTGTTAAGAAATCTAAAAGAAGAAAATGAAAAAGATTTAATGATGCCTAAGAAAGACAATATACAAGATATGGAATACAAAGAGATTGATTTAAATAGTATAATGTCTCAAAATCAAAAATTAGTTGCATTTGTTGGAACAAGTAAAAATGGAACATCATTCTTAATAAATAATGTAGCAGAAATATTATCAACAAATGGAATTGATGTAGCTATTTTAGACTTAACACATAATAGAAATGCTTATTATATATACACAAAAAATGAAGAACAATTAAGAGAAAAATCAAATCATATGATAAGAGATTTAAAAACAGGTCAAGCTAGTGGAATAGAAGAACATAGAAACTTAACAATATATACATCACCATTTGAAGATGATGAAGAATTACAAGATGTTGAACCAATAATAGAAACATTGGTAAGAAAACATACAGTTGTATTAATGGATTGTGATTTTACAACTCCAATGAGATATTTTAAGTATGCACAAGAAATATATTTAGTACAATCCATGGATATTCTTACAATACAACCTCTTACAGCATTTTTAAGACAATTAAGTGATAAGAACATGTTTGAACCATCAAAAGCAAGAGTGGTATTAAATAAATTTATTAGAACTAGAGAGATAAATGAACAATTACTTATAGGAGGAATATCTATATATAATGATGCAGGAATGACTGTAAGAAAAGAGTTATTCGATAGAAAAAATGTTAGTTATATAACAATACCATTTGACTTAAAAACTTATTTAAGTTATTTAGATGGATTGGTAGAATGTGATGTATCAATAAAAGGATACTCAAAAGAGCTAATGCAAAGTTTAAGAAATTTATCAAGCATGGTATATCAATTTGGAAATGACAGCAAATCAAAAAAATATATGCCACCATCAGTAAAAAATAACAATACATTTTCCAATAGTATGAATAACACATTAAATCAAATGAAAAAGAATTATTAGTATTGGGGGGAAAAGGAATTGACAATATTTTTAATTGGAATATTAGTTACAATAATAATTGTTTTATTAATTTATAATATA
Organism: uncultured Clostridium sp.; assembly: GCA_945919455.1. GTDB lineage: Bacteria > Bacillota > Clostridia > TANB77 > CAG-508 > CAG-269. Next base: position 9,053 of record CAMEJH010000054.1, read on the forward strand.
ACTATACACAAAAAAATACAGCAATTTAATAATTTAAATAGGCAAGCTAATAATTTGAGAGTATTACAAGATTTTTTAAGTACAATAGGAGAATGTTCATCTGTTGATGAAAAAATAAGAAAAATAAATGATATATTAATTGAAAAATATGAAATAAAATATTCAACTATAGTTGTATTTGATGGAGCAGAATATCAAGTAAAAGCTTCAAATGTTGATCAAAAACATTGGGATACATTAAAAAAACTTCAAGATGTTCCAATATTTAAAGATAGTGTTGCAACAGCAACTCCTAAATATGTTACTGTAAACAATGATAATGAAAGACTACCATATCAAGAAATGGAATTTGGAAGAGCAAAATCAGCAATATTTTTCCCAATATATATAGAAAATGTATATATTGGATATTGGATAATAGAAAGTGGTGTACCACATGATTTTGATAACATAGATACTACTATATTTGAAGTTGTAAAAGAGAATATAGTATCAGTATTGAGAACTGTAGTACATCAAAAAACATTAGAGGCAATAGTAAGAAAAGATTTATTTACTGGACTATATTCAGAAGAATATTTATATACCGAAGGAAAGAAAATTATTGATAAATATACGACATCAGCTGTTTGTATGTTTAGAATAACTAACATAGAATCTATAAATGAAAACTATTCAAGAAAATTAGGAAATCAAGTAATAATACAAGTAAGTGATTTTATAAAAAATAATATATCAAAAGAATATATATTTATAAGATATATGGGACCAAAATTTGTAATAGTATTTTCTGGAGTGGATACAGAATCTGTAACTGGATTTATATCAGATGTAAAAAATGAATTAGAAAAAACAGAAATTTCATTACCAACCAACAATAATGTGGAAGAAATAGAAATTGAGCAAGTAGATAGAAAAAACAAAAAGAAAAAAGCAAAAGTACAACCAAAAGCTACTCCAAAGCTTAATTTTGTACTAACTACATATTATAAAGGAACAGGAATGGAAGAAGTACTAAAAAAATTAGAACAATATGTGGACAATGCAGATAAAAGCGAAAATGATATAACTTGTATATAGCAATAGATTATCCTAACAAAGTGGAGGTAAGTATGGATTTTGATAAAACAATGAGTTTCAATTTTGAAAAAGAAAAAAATGCAAAGGCAAAGGAAGTCCTAAAAGAAGTATATGAAGCACTAGTAGAAAAAGGATATAATCCAATAAATCAAATAGTGGGCTATATTCTATCAGGAGATCCAACATATATAACAAGCCATAATGATGCAAGAAATAAAATAAGAAAAATTGAAAGAGACGAATTATTAGAAAAAATGGTTAGATATTATATAGGATTAGAAGAATAGAGGTAGAAATGCGAATTTTAGGAATAGATTATGGAGATGCAAGAACAGGAATTGCAATAACAGATGCATTAAACATAACTGTACAGGGGTTAGAAACAATATATAATAATGGTTCTGATAAAGTAATTTTAAAAAAAATAGATGAATTATTAGAAAAATATGAGATAGACACAATAGTTGTTGGAAAACCTTTAAATATGAATGGAACAGAATCAGAAAGAACAACAATTACAGAAAAATTTATACATAAATTAAAATGTAAATATAACACACTAAAAATTGAAACAATAGATGAAAGACTTACGACTGTTGCAGCACATAAAACTATGAACTTCTTAGATGTAAATAGGAATAAAAAGAAAAATATAGTAGATACTATATCTGCAGTATATATTTTAGAAACATATTTAAATAAAATAAAAAATTAGTTGC
>CAMEJH010000055.1 GCA_945919455.1 uncultured Clostridium sp.
AAGGGATTAATCAATTAAATAGATTAATATTTCTATATAATTGATTATACGAGAAGAATATGAGATTAGTAGCAAGTAGTAGTTATTTACCTAATAATAAAGTAACAAATCAAGAAATAACAAAAAAATTAGGAATAGATGAGAAATTTATAGAAAAAAGAACAGGAATAAAACAAAGATATTTTGCTGATAACGAAACAATAGAAGAAATGTCAGTAAAAGCAGTAAAAAAGCTAATAGAAAAAACAAAAATAAATGAGCAAGAAATAGAATTAATAATAGTAGCAACAACAAGTACAAACAAGTTAATGCCTGGAATATCAAATTACATTCAAAAAGAATTAAAAATAAAAAAATGTATATGCCTAGATATATTAGCAGGATGTAGTGGATATATAAATGCAGTAGATATTGCACAAATGTATATAAATAGTGGAAAAGTAGTAAAAGCAATAGTAGTAGGAGCTGACATATTATCAAAATATACCAATAAAGAAGATATTGGAACGGCAATAATATTATCAGATGGAGCCGGAGCAACATTATTTGAAAAATCAGAAAATAAAACATACTTTTCAAACATAGAAGCTACTGAAGATACTAATAATATACTAGCCTGTGATTCAAATGAAAAAATATCAATGGATGGACTGGCAGTATATAAATATGCAGTAACAGAAACTATAAAAAATATAGAAAAACTTTTAGAAATTTCAGGAGAAAAATTAGAAAATATAAAATATATTGTGCCACATCAGTCAAACTTAAAAATAATAACAGCAATTACCAATAGATTAGGAATTGATAGAAATAAAATGTACACAAATATAGAAAATATAGGTAATACTTTTTGCGCAAGTATACCAATAGCGTTAGAAGAAATGGAGGCAAAAAGACTATTGCAAAAAAATGATAAAATTGTTATAATTGGTTATGGCGGAGGTCTAAGTACAGGATCTATTTTACTAGAAATATAAATTAAAATGGAGGAAAAATGGGAAAAGAAAAGAAAAAATCTGTAGAGTTTAGTTTTGCAACATTTTTAATTATACTATTTATAATAATTGCTATAGTATTTGTAATAGCACGTAATACAGGAGGAATAAAGGATAGGATAGACGATATAGGTGAAGAAATATTAGGAGAAAATTCTAAGGACAAAAATAATAATATAGAAAATATATATTCTAAAAATGTAATAAGCATAGATATCGGAAAGCTAAATGAAAATTGGAAAGTTGAAGACAAAGAATATGGAAGTATAATATTTTATATACAAGGTCCTAAAAACGAAAATGAAGATGGTACAGTTAGTGATATTAGAATAAATATATATATTCAAAAAAGTGAAATGACAAATGATGAATTAAAAAAACAAATGTTAGAAAATTCAATATATCAAAAAATTGAATATACAAAAATTCAAGAAATAAATTCTATACAATGGATGGAATTTGAAGCTGAAAATAAAGGTGTAAAAGCAAAAATTTTAACTATAATGAAAGATGGATATATGTATGCAGCGGAAATTTGTGGAGAAGAAACAATGTATAAAGAAAATTACAATGATGCAATGAAAGCTGTAATGACAATAAAGATATCAGAAAAAATAGATTTAAAAACAGCACAAGATTTAATATATAAATATGATAATTTAGCAAATTTAAAAGAAGGCGGAACACGATATTTATTAACAAGTTTAAATCTTCCAAAAACGATGGAACAAACAGAGGAAAATATGTCTTTATCAGAAGAATATAAAGACTATAAATGGACTGGAATAAAGTATGAAGATTTTTTAAATGAAATGAAAAAATATATGACAGAAGAAGTGCTAAAAAGTAAGTTTAGTGAATTTATAAATTATAAAGATTGTTTATTTGTAAAAGAAGTTACAGGAGAACAAGTAGATTATATGATAGATTCTGTAAATCCAATTCTAATAAAAGGAAATGAAACTACATATGAAGTTGTAAAAATAGGTATGGATACATTTGAAACTATAAAACAGAAAATAACATTAAAGTATGAAGATGGAAAATGTGTGGTTTCTAATGTTGAATAATATGTAAAGAGCTATGGAAACATAGCTCTTTTTCTGTGCAATATTTTTTGTTCTGACCATCCATTCTAATAGAAAAATTTTTTTGAAAAGTGTATAAATATATCGATAGTAAAGGAGAGGTTTTATGAAGACAGCATTTTTATTTCCAGGGCAAGGAGCTCAAACAGTAGGAATGGGAAAAGATATATATGAAAAATATGAAGAAGCAAGAGAAATATATGAAAAAGCAGAACAAATAACAGGAATAAATATAAGCCAAATATGCTTTGAAGGCTAAAAATTCTAGAAAAAAATGAAATAAAAGCAGACATTGCAGTAGGTCTAAGCTTGGGAGAATACGCATCATTGATATATGGTGGCTATATAACTTTTGAAGATGGTATAAAATTAATTACAAAATAACAGTAGAAGACTTGAAAAAGTTAAAAATTATAGATAAAATAATTGAAGAACCAAAAGGCGGAGCTCAAAATGATTTTCTTTCAGTATCAGCAAGTTTAAAAGAGTATTTAATTAGTTCAATAAAAGAATTGAAAGAACTTTCTAAACAAGAGCTTGTTCAAAAAAGATATGAGAAGTTTAGAAAAATGTAAAAAACGTAAAAAAAGGACCGGCACCAAATTGCCAAGAGGAGGATTAAAAAATGATTTTATCAGGGAAAAAAGTAGTAATAATGGGAATAAGAAACAAGTGGAGTATTGCATGGGGAGCAGCACAATCTGCATATGAACAAGGAGCAGAGATAATATTTACATGTAGTTCAATGGAAAAAATTGAGAAAATAAAAGAATTAACAGATGAAATACCAAATTCTAAAGTTTATTCTTGTGATATGGCATCTGATGAAAGTATAAAACAATGTTTAGAAGAAATAAATGCAAATCATGGAAAAGTTGATGGAATTTTACATGCAATAGCTCATGCAAATACAGAAGATTTAAGAAATGACTTTATACTAACATCTAGAGAAGGATATGCACATGCATGTGATGTAAGTGCTTATTCATTAGTTGCAGTTGTAAGAATTGCAAGAGAATTAGAAATGTTAAATACAGGAGCAAGTATAGTATCATATTCTTACTATGGTGCAGAAAAAGCTATAGAAGGGTATAATGTAATGGGAGTTGCAAAAGCAGCATTAGAATCAGGAATTAGATATTTAGCAAGAGATTTAGGAAAAGATGGAATACGAATAAATGGAATTTCAGCAGGACCAATAAAAACTCTTTCTGCAAAAGGAATAAAAGATTTCAACACAATTTTAGATATTGTGGAAGAAAAAGCTGCATTACATCAAAATGTAACACCAAAACAAGTTGGAGATACAACAAGCTTTTTATTTAGTGATCTATCTTCAGGAATTACAGGTGAAATAATTCATGTAGATAACGGATTTTCAATAATAGGGGTATAATAAATATGTAAAAAAGCTAGAAATAGCTTTTTTTTATATAATAGAAATTAATAAAAAATTATAATATTTTCTTAAATTTTACCAAAAATATTGCAAAAACTTATAAATAATAGTATAATATAAAAGGCAGAAAAATAAAATATAACAAAATGCCATTTTAACTTACGGAAGCAATGAATACAAAAAAATAAAAATGGAAACAATAAAAAATAAAAAGAGAGGTAAAAAAATGGAATATTTATATATACTAAAGCAAGCCTTAATGTATGTACTAGTGGCCTTTTGGTGTTACCAAATGGTAGTTAGTTTATGTTCATTAGTAAAATTAAAAGACAAACAATTTATAGTAAATAAAAAACATAAATTTATGGCAATAGTGCCAGCACATAATGAAGAGATGGTAATTGCAAATTTAGTGGAAAGTTTAAAAAATCAAAATTATGATAAAGATTTATATGATATATATGTAATAGCAGATAACTGTACAGATAGGACAGCAGAAGTAGCAAAGAATGCAGGAGCTATTGTATTAAAAAGATTTGATGAAGAACACAAGACAAAAGGATATGCACTACAATGGTTTTTAAAACAAAAAATAGAAGAAAATGCAGATTATGACGCTTTTTGTGTATTTGATGCAGATAATATAGTAGATAAAAACTTTTTAATAAATATGAATAAAAAGCTATGTGAAGGAGAAGATGTTGTTCAAGGATATAGAGATATAAAAAATCCAACAGACAACTGGATAACAGCAGGATATGCACTATTTTATTGGACAATGCATAGATTTTATCACTTAGCAAGATACAATATAGGATTATCACCATTGCTAAACGGAACAGGATTTATGGTAAAATTTGATGTCGTAAAACCAAATGGATGGGAAACAGAAACATTAACAGAAGACATTGAATTTTCATTAAAAAGAATAATAAAAGGAAAAAAATTAGGATGGGCAACAGATGCTATTGTATATGATGAACAACCAACATCATTTAAACAATCATGGTCACAAAGAAGTAGATGGACAGTTGGACATATGCAATGTATAAAAAGATATACAGGAGAGCTATTTAACAGTGTAAAAGAACACAAAACATTAATGAATTTTGATGGTTTCTTATATATAGTTGGAACAACTCCAATGTTTGTACTAACAATGATATTATTACTAATAAATGCTGTAATGTATGCTTCAAGTGCAATGACAGGATTTGATTTATTTATAAATGTATTAAATTATTTAGTACCAACATTATTATTGCCAATAGCAACAGCATTGATAGCTATGATATTGGATAAAAAACCAATTAAGCCTATGATAAAAGGATTATTATGCTATCCTGCTTTTATGGGAACATGGATAATTATAAACTTCAAATGCTTATTCAAGAGAGAAACAAAATGGGAAAAAATAGAGCATGTAAGAGATATTAAGATAGCAGAAGTAAAAGAAGAAGTAGTTGAAAAAATTTAATAAAAATTAACACAGCGACTTTAAGTCGCTTTGTTTTATGAAGGAGAACATTTATGCCTTTAAATAAAATAAAAGTATATGCATTTGTTGGACCATCAGGAACTGGAAAAAGTTATAGAGCTCAAATGGTAGCAAGTGAAAAAGATATAAGTTATATAATAGATGATGGACTTTTAATAAAAGATAATGAAATTATAGCTGGACAATCAGCCAAAAAAGCACCAACAAAAATAGAAACCGTAAAACATGCATTATTTTATGAAGAAAAAGAAAAAAAGCCAATAGAAAAAGCTTTAAAAAAATATAAACCAGATAAATTACTGATATTGGGAACATCAGATGGAATGGTACAAAAAATAGCATCAAACCTAGGTTTACCAGAAATAAGTGAAACAATATACATAAATGAAGTTGCAACAGAAGAAGAAATGCAAACAGCAAGGCATATACGTGTAACAGAAGGAAAACATGTAATACCAGTTCCAACCTTCGAATTAAAAAAAGACTTTTCAGGTTATTTATTGGATCCACTCCAAATATTTAAATCTAAAGGAGCGGGACAAAAACCATATATATCAGAAAAAACAATAATAAGACCAACATTCAGTTATTTAGGAAAATTTACAATTTCAGATACCGTATTTAGACAAATAATGGAATATCTAGCAGATAGGATGCCTGCGATATATAAAGTACTTAGAACAAGAGCATCTAATACTGAAGCAGGACCAAGAATATATATGGAAGTAATGGTAACATATGGTTATAATATACAAGATAGCTTAAAAGAATTTAAAGAAAAAGCTATAAGAGAGATAGAAAATTTAACTTCAATGAATGTAGTAACAATGGATGTAGTTGCTAAAAGTGTTTATATACCAGAAAAGGAAGAAGGAACTCAAAATGAATAAAATAAAAGAATTTTTTAAGAAAATAATAAGAGTTATTGTAAGAACTGCTATACGTATATATTTTACAATTGTATATAGAGTAAAAGTTGTTGGAACAGAAAACATACCAAAAGATAAAAAAGAACCACTTATATACTGTGGAAATCATAGAACATATGCAGATCCACCATTAATAGTAGTTACAGCAAAAAGACATGTTAGATTTTTAGCAAAAGAAGAACTAAGAAAAAATCCATTTTTGGCATTTCTAGGAGTTGTATTTGATGGAATATATGTAAAAAGAGATTCAAAAGATGTATCTGCATTAAAAACAACACTTAAGGCTTTGAAAAACGGAGAAAGTATAGCATTATTTCCTGAAGGAACAAGAAATGGTATGGAAAAAGGCGAAAAGGTAAAAGAAGGTGCAGCATTTTTCGCAGTAAGAACAGGAGCAAAAGTAATACCAGTAGGAATAAGTGGAGGAGAAAAGCCATTTAAGAAAATGACTATAAAATACGGAGAACCACTAGATTATAGTGGCAGAAGTAAAGATGATTTAGATGAAATAACAGAAGAGATAATGAAAAAAATAGTTGAATTAGCAAAATAGAAAGGGAATGAAATAAAATGAATAATCAAAAAATAAGAAATATAGCAATAATTGCGCACGTAGACCATGGAAAAACAACATTAGTAGATGCTCTACTAAGACAAAGCCATGTATTTAGAGACAATGAACAAGTTGCAGAAAGAGTAATGGATTCAAATGATCAAGAGAAAGAAAGAGGAATAACAATTCTATCAAAAAATACAGCAGTAATGTATAATGATGTAAAAATAAACATAGTAGATACACCTGGACATGCTGATTTTGGAGGAGAAGTAGAAAGAGTACTAAAAACAGTAGATGGAGTACTTTTGTTAGTAGATGCATTTGAAGGAGCTATGCCTCAAACAAGAGAAGTGCTTAAAAAGTCATTAGCACTAAATTTACAACCTATAGTTGTAATAAATAAAATAGACAGACCAGGCGCAGAACCACAAAAAGTATTAGACCAGGTAATGGAACTATTTATAGAACTAGAAGCAAATGACGATCAATTAGATTTTCCAGTACTATATGCATCAGCTAAAAATGGAATTTGTAAACGTAACTTAGAAGATTTAGATGGAGACTTCTCATGTTTATTTGAAACAATAATAGAAAAAATAAAAGCACCAAACTGTGATGAAGAAGGACCAGCACAAATGCTAGTATCAAACATAGATTATGATGATTATGTTGGAAGAATTGCAGTAGGAAGAATAGAAAGAGGAGCTATTAAAGTTGGAATGCCTGTAAGCATATGTGAAAAAGATGATAAAATATCACAAGGAAAAGTCGCTAAAGTTTATACACATATGGGACTAAAAAAAGTAGAAGTAGAAGAGGCAAATGCAGGAGATATAATTGAAATAGCAGGAATACCTAATATTCATATTGGTGACACAATTTGTGATCTTAATAATCCAGAAAAGATACCATTTGTAGATATTGATGAGCCAACAGTATCTATGACATTTAGTGTAAACAATGGACCATTTGCAGGAAGAGAAGGTCAATATATAACATCAAGACATATAAGAGATAGATTATTTAAAGAATTAGACAGAAATGTAAGCTTGAGAGTTGAAGAAACAGAATCTCCAGATTCATTTGTTGTATCAGGAAGAGGAGAATTACATTTATCTGTATTAATTGAAACAATGAGAAGAGAAGGTTATGAACTATTAGTATCTAGACCAAAAGTTATAATCAAAGAAATTGATGGAGTAAAATGTGAACCAATCGAAAGATTAGTAGTAAATGTTCCAGATGACTGTGTTGGAAATGTAATAGAAAAATTAGGTAGAAGAAAAGCAGAAATGGTAAATATGGAACCAGCAGAAGCAGGGCATACAAAAATTGAATTTAAAATACCAGCAAGAGGACTAATTGGATATAGAACAGAATTCCTTACAGACACAAAAGGTGAAGGAGTTATGAACAGTATATTTGATTCATATGAACCATATAAAGGAGAAGTTGTAGCAAGAGTTAGAGGAACAATAGTTGCGTTTGAAGCAGGAACTTCAATAACATATGGACTATACAATGCACAAGATAAAGGAGAATTGTTTATAGGACCTGGTGTGGATGTATATGAAGGAATGATAGTAGGACTAAATTCAAGAGGAGAAGATTTATCAATAAATGTATGTAAAGAAAAACACTTAACTAATACAAGAGCTTCAGGTTCAGATGATGCATTGCATTTAGTACCACCAATTCAAATGTCTCTTGAAAAAGCTATAGAATTTATACAAGATGATGAATTGGTAGAAGTTACACCAAAATCAATAAGATTAAGAAAGAAAATACTAGATACAAAGGAAAGAGAAAGAAGTGCTAGAAGAGCAATGAAAGAATAAGAGGCAAAAATGAATAAAGAAGAATTACAAAAAATAAAACAAAAAGCATTAGAAAAACATATACCAATAATAATGGATGATACATTAGAAGTTGTTGATAAAATTTTAACAGAAATTAGACCAAAACGAATATTAGAAATAGGAACTGCAGTAGGATATTCAGCAATATGTTTTTCAGAATATTTAGAACCAAATGGAAAAATAGATACTATAGAAAGAGACGAAGAGAGAATTTCAGAAGCTAGAATAAATATTAAAAAAGTAGGAGTATCAGATAAAATAAATATATATGCTGGGGATGCTGTAGAAATATTACCAACACTAAATGAAAGATATGATGTAGTATTTATAGATGCTGCAAAAGGAAAATATCCATTTTTCTTAAAAGAAGCATTAAGAATGATTAAACCAAATGGAGTAATTTTAGCAGATAATATTTTATATAAGGGATATGTAATGAGTGATTATAATAAACACAAACAACGTACAGCTGTAAGAAATTTGCGTGAATATGTAAAAGAAGTTACGGAAAAACCTAATATAGAAACTGAAATTTTAGAAGTTGGAGATGGACTTGCTGTAAGTAAAATTAAATAAAGTAAAACACTCACTAGAAAGAAATTATTCTTCATGTGAGTGTTTTACTTTGAGAATTACTTAAAACGTTTTTTGCCGTCTGAAAATGATCAGGGGTTTTTCCAAACCAACCAAATCAAAAATTTTGCCGTTTGGAGAGATTCCATAACCTGGAATATGCACACGGTTGCGGTCAAACTGAATGCGATGAGAATATTTGCTATCTTTATAGGCGTTATGCTCTGCATTACCATCAACTGCAAACACATGCATACCAAAAGTTCTGACCTGTACTTCAAAGCAATATCCCGCAGTAGTACGGAATACGCAGTGAAGAGATTGATATCCATTTACCTTAGGATGAAGGATATAGTCCTTAACTCCATAAAGATAAGATTCGGAAATTTCAGAAGCTTCAGGAATCAGCAGTTCGTCATAGAGTGCCGAATCTTTTTCCATAGTGCCAACCACCGGGTCTTCTTCGCAAAGAATGCATCCTTTGGAAACGTAGAATCGAATAATTTGATTCATTACATCATAGCAGTCATGAATTAACTGCATAGAGTTTGCCTCTGCACCAAACAAGATGATGCGGAAAGCAAAAGAATCTCGAAACAAGTCCAAAGAACGATTTTCTCCTAGAAGTTTGCACAGTTTTTCTTCAGTACTAATGAGTGACTTGCGCCGACCTTCAATGGAAAAACGCAGTTCAGGTGTTTCTCTTTCCATAATCTGATACAGATTCTCATAAGTTCTTCTCAAAAGAGAGAGAAACTTACGGTCACTTATCAAATCATGGTAAGTCTTAATTGCGCCAGCGTGTGCAATGCTTTGAAATCCATCTCCTTTTCGTAATTCTGCTTCGTAAAGCCGGAGAATCTCCGGTACGTCGTGCCCCTGATATATGAATTCAGGGAGATTGCTTGTAATCACATTTTACAGCCCCTTTACTTTAAAAATAAAGATTACATAATTATTATACCATATATGCCAAAAATAGTCAAAACAATACTTGTCAAAATAATATAAATGTATTAAAATATATAAGAAGTAAATAGAAAAAAGAAAGGAAAATAAAAATGAAAGAAGTAGAGTTATTAGCACCAGCAGGATCATTTGAAAAAGCAAAAATAGCTTATCTTTATTGAGCTGATGCGGTATATTGTGGAACATCATCATTATCATTAAGAACAAGAGCAGATATGCAAGATGATGATTTAGAAAAAACAATAAGATATGCACATAGTATAGGTAAAAAAGTATATGTAACATTAAATATATTCGCCTGGGATGAAAAATATGAAGAAATAATAGAAATGGCAAAAAAATTAGAAGAGTTAAAGCCAGATGGAATAATTGCTGCAGATGGAGGAGTAATAGATGTATTAAAACAATATGCTCCAAGTGTGGCAATAAATGTAAGTACACAGGCTAATATTGTAAGCCTACATGCTTGCAACTTTTGGCATAGAAATGGTGCAAAAAGAATGATAATGGCTAGAGAAATGAATAAAGAACAATTAAAATATATAATGAAAAATAAACCAGAAGATATGGAAATAGAAATATTTATACATGGGGCAATATGTTTTGCATATTCGGGAAGATGTTTCTTAAGCGACTTTTTAACATGTAGAAGTGCAAACCTTGGTGATTGTGCACAAAGTTGTAGATGGTCATACAATTTGTATGCAGAAGAAAAAAATAATCCGGGACAATATATGCCAATAGAAACAAATGAATATGGAACAAGCATATTCTCTTCAAAAGATTTATGTTTAATTAAAGAAATACCAGAAATAATAGAGATGGGTGTAGATAGCCTAAAAATTGAAGGAAGACTAAAAACAGAATATTATGTAGCAAGTATTGTAAATGTATATAGGAATGCAATAGATGATTATAAAA
>CAMEJH010000056.1 GCA_945919455.1 uncultured Clostridium sp.
TAGCATCGGCTTGCCAAACCTAGTACTTTTATAGAGGTACTGCATTTCTCTGCATAATAAAAAGACCATCTATAAATACTTACAAATAGCCTATTAAAAAATCAATAGTAAATATCTATTACATCTAACATATCTAACAAAACATCTAACATTTTTTCAGAAAACTTGCAAAAAGCAGAAAAATTATAATATACTTATGCAAGTAAGAAAAACGATGATGAGTGCTAGAAAATCCATAGTTTTGAGCTTTCTAAAAAGTAATATTTAATACTAAAAATAAATAAGTATAAAATAGCTTAAAAGACTCAAAATCCAGCGGGAAACCATGTGGGTTCGAGTCCCACCATCAGCACCAAAGGATAATATCGTCGCACCAGACGAAAAAACGATTAAATCGACTGTAAAAGGTCGATTTTTTCGTGCCTAAGTATTGAAATTTTCGGAAAGGTGTGATATTATGTTAAACATAATCAAGAAACAAATCAATATTAGTAAAGAACTAAATTCTAAAATTGAGTGGGCGTGCCAATTAAAACTAAAAGGAAAGGAAAAAACTAAAATTTATCAAGGCTCATTAAGAGTTATTGAACATAGCAATTTAGCATATGTAGAGCCCCATAGATTAGTGATTAAAAATAATCTTTATTTATTCTTTAATGAACACGATTATTTTTATGTGAATGATTTGAGAAACAAATATCCGTTATCTCAATTAAAAGATTACATAGCAAGGCATTGATAATTTTAGAGTTTTTTAAAAATTATACTATATTGATTTATTTGTGGTATTAAAAATAAGTTAATATAAATAAATTATAAAATTCTAAAAGTGTCAGTAGCCAATGCGAATTGCAAATTGCTATGTGACACTTTTTTCAAGTGCCTTTCTATCATCAATTTTGGAAGGAGGATATTTAATAATGAATGATGAAAAGAAAGTAGCAGGAATTTATATTAGAGTTAGTACAGAAGATCAAGCTAGGGAACGGATTTAGTTTAGGAGAACAAAAGGAAAAACTATTACAGCTTTGTAAATTTAAAGAATACGAAGTATTTAAGGTGTATGAAGATGCTGGAATAAGTGCAAAAGATATTGAACACAGACCAGCATTTCAAGAGATGTTAGCAGATATGAAGAAAGGCAAAATCAACTATATTGTCGCATACAAGCTAGATAGAGTTACTCGTTCAGTTCGTGATTTAGAGGAACTAATTGCAGTATTAGAAAAGCATAATACTTATTTGGTGTGCGATAGGGACGATGTAAATACCTCAACCGCTAATGGAAGGTTTTTCGTTCGTATGCTAACTGTATTATCACAACTAGAAATTGAAATAGTAAGTGAAAGGACAAAGTTTGGGTTAAATGGTGCTATAAAATCTGGACATTTGCCACGGTACTATTCCATTAGGCTATAAAAAAGATAGTAATAAGAAAACTGTAATTGATGAAACTACAAAAGATATTATAATAAGAGTATTCAATATGTATTTAGAGGGGAAAAGCTTTCAACAAATAGCAAATATTTTTAAAGAAGAACAAATACTATTCCCTAAAAAATGGAGAGATTCCCATATTCAAAAAATAATAGAAAATCGTATTTATATGGGAGATTATGAACAATATAAGAAAATTGGAAAAATGCAAGGCAAAGAGCCAATAATCTATATGAATGTTGTTGAGCCAATAATTAGTCGTGCAATGTGGGAAGAAGCACAAATACAAAAAGAGAAAAATCAAAGGGCATACACAAGAGATAGAGTTTATTTATTCTTTCAAAAGCTAAGATGTCCCAACTGTAATAGAATAATGAAATGCAAAGGCTCAGGTGGTAAAAAGAAAAAATATATGTATTATAACTGTGAGCATTGTAAATTGTATTATAGAGAAGATTTAATAGAAGAATGTTTAGAACATTTTATATTAGACTTAGTAGAGTATGATATGTCAGTCAAAAAATATTTTCTTCCAGTTTTAGCTGATAAGAAAGAAACAAATACAGAGAAAATAGATAAAGAAATTGAACAGTTAGAAAGACAAAAAGAAAGAATTAAAAAAGCATACTTGAGTGGTATAGTTGAAATGGAAGATTTCTCTGAGGATTATAGAGTTATTGAAGAAAAACTAAGTATATTAGAAAAGAAAAAGTTAGACACTTTAAACTTAAATAGTATAACCTTTTCCCCACAACAACTAATGGCTGATAGAGATATAGAAAGAGAAAAGCAAATTAGAGATAATACTTTAAATGAAACTATAAAAGAAGAATGGAATAAAAAATCGAAAGAAGAAAAACAAGAATTTATTTCAAAGTTTATAGAATCAGTTGTACTAATAAAAGATGAAAATGGATACTTGCAAATTGATAAAATCAATTTTAGAAGTAGTTATATTGAGCAAATGATAAAGTTCTTTAATAATGGAATATTTGATGTATATGCACCAGTAGAAGTAAATGGAGAAGAAAAATATATAAGAACTGGAGTAAATATAAATCAAAAGCAATTAGATGAATATATAGCAAGATTAAATAAAGAATTTGAAATAGAATTTTATGAAGTTGCACAAATGGATTTGAATAAGAGTTATGGAGATAAAGAAGTAGAATTTGAATTAGATACAGCAAAAGAAAAGTTAATAAGAATGGTAGCAGTAAAAGAAGAAAAATCGTTTCCAACATCACAAGAAGAAAATGTACGAATAGGTGCTATTGCTTATACAACTGCGTAGGTATTTCTTAAAACAAATTAACGTGGCACGTTTTGTTTTTGCTCTTGCAAAAATGAAAGTGGCGATAGTTAATTTGAATAAATTTTATCCCAATGGGAGAAAATTTATTGCCTCGCAGAGACCCCGAATTTTGACATACTTGTCAAAATCCATAGGGGGTTAGGATTATTGGAAAGACAAAATCCTCGTGACAAGGAAGTATGAAAAATGAATGATATGTTAGCCTATTCTATACATCTTGGAAACGATAAAAATAAAACTAAAAAAGCAAAAGAAATTGCAAAAAATAATCAATCAAATACAACTTCTTTTAGTAATAATTCTATTCAAAATTTGGCACAATTATCAAAAGCAAATAACCATAATTTAAGAAAATACGATAATAAAACAGAACAAATTTCTGTAATTTATGGAACAAATAATTTAATAAATGATGTTCAAAATTTATATTTACAAGAGTTTGAAAATGCAAGAATTGAGTATAACAATAAACAAACAAGAGAAGATAGAAAAATACAAAATTACTTTGAGCATATATCAAAAAATTCTAATAGAGATTTATGTTGTGAACTAATAATTGAGCTTGGAGATATGAACTTTTGGCAAGACAAAACGCAAGAATATTGTTATAAAATGATACAAGTTTATAAAGAACAATTACAAGATTTTGTAACAATAGTACCACAATTTAAAATAGCAAATGCAGTAATTCACTTTGATGAAACAAGTCCACATCTTCATATAATTGGTATTCCAATAAAAGAACGGATACAAAAATGGAATGAAAAAACAAGTAGCAAAATCACAAATATTTACAAAAGAATCGCTTACTAGAATACAAGACAAAATGAGAAATTGCTGTATAAAGTCATTTAACAAAGTTTATGAACAAGAATATCAACTCAAAACAAAAGAAAAAGGAAGAAATCAAGATATTCCAGTTAGTCAAATGCAGAACTATAATAAAGTAAAAAAGCAATATGAAAAGAATAAAAAACTATTAGAACAGGCAAATAAAAAGACAGATTTAGTAAATGAAAATGGCAATAACATTAAAGAAATAGTATCTAATCTAAAACCTAATCTAGTAAACAAAAAGAATTATACTATTTCACAAGAACAAGTATCATCTATTAAAGACTATATTTCAAATGTAGAAGATACAACAAAATCAATGAAAAAGGTAAAAGATTTAGATATTATTATTAAAGAATACGAAAAAGATTTAAAAGAACATCATAATGAAGTTAGAGAGTTAAACTCTACTATTAGACAGAAAGATGAAGAAATAAGAGATTTAACACAAAATTTAGATATAGCAAAAAATACTATTTCAAAACAACAAAAAGAAATAAATGTATTAAAGCCATTCAAATATTTATGGAACAAACTAATGAAATTTATAAAAAACAAGGTAACACATTCTAAAAGTGAAACTTATAAAAAAGTCTATCAAGAACTTAAAATAGATAATATTTTAAGACAAGAAGATATTGATTTTATAGATAATAAAAATACTAAAAAAAGAAATTTTGAATTATAAAACGGAGGTAAAAATTATGATATTAAAATGTAATAATGAAAAAGTAGTGAATTTAGTAAAGTATTTTGAAACATTAGACTTTGCAGATAAATTGAGATTGAGCATAGATATGCTTGAAAGTTATCATATAAAAGTAAAAAATGATGAAGTTTTAGAGATTTTAAAGAAATTATTGTGTGCAGTTGATGAATGTTATAATAAAACAAAATTTTTAAATCTTCTTAACTATAAGCATTTACTTATGACATCAGCACAAGTAATGGAACTAACTGAAAAAGGACAAAATATTTTTACTTTTGAAGTTTTACACAATATTTATAAATCATTGAAAAATAAAGTCTTTTAAAGATTTGCAAATTTATGTAAAATGATGTATAATATAGTTATGTAACTAATAGTAAATTTGTATCAACATTTGAGGAGGTTATTTTATGTTACAACAGTTCTTTGCGAGTTTTATCATTTTAATTATCTTTTTGATTGCTCTTATAATCATTAAGATAGCAGTACCAATGTGGCGGTTTATGGTAAGAGCAGATGCAGTAATTAAGCTATATGGTCTTTTTAAGGAGATACTAAAAATGGATTTCTCAAAAAAAGAAAAAATTGAGGTATCATATGGCAAGTATAAACTGAAATTTGCTAATACTAACGAAGCTAGCATAGAGTTTGAGAAACTAGTTAACGAAGCATTGGAATACTATGATAAGCTTGGCTGGATTGCAATTGTAGATGATACTTTTAAAGTCCAGAAAGATGAGCTAATCAGAATATGTTCTGAAGTAAGAACACTGAGATGGCAAAAGCAAGGAATTTAGAAAGTCAGGGACATTGTCCCTGATTTTCTTTAAAAATTTTTAGTTAAGGAGTATACATTTTATAAATTATATGCTAAAATTTATATACAGTCGATAATCGGAAACAGTGCAAAAGAGGGAGTATATTTTTTCGCAAATAACCACCGCTAACGCACCAGAAAAGTAGTATCTTCGAATAGTAGATACTGCTTTTTTTTTTATTAAAGAAAAATTTAATGTTTTAATTGAAACTTTTCTTTTATGTAAAAACTCTTATAAGTATAAGATATGTGCATATTTTACGGAGGAATTATGGAAGATATAATAGAAAAAGCCAAAAAAGGCAACAAAGAGGCCTTTACAGAACTAATTTTTGAAATAAGACATGATCTATATAAAATTGCAAGATGCCGTTTGTCTTGTGAAGACGATATAGAAGATGCCATTCAAGAAACAATGCTTGCAACATTTAAAAATATAAAGAAACTAAACAAAAATGAATCTTTTAAAAAATGGGTAATTACAATACTAGTCAACAAATGTAATGATATTTATAAAAAGAATAAAAAGAGAAATGTTTCTTTTGAAAACGGCAATTTGGAAAATATATATCAAAAAGAAGAAAACTATAATGAGTTAAATAATATAGACTTTTACTTACTTTTGAAAGATTTGAACTATGATGAAAGAATAGCAATAATATTATTTTATCTTGAAGGTTATTCAATTAAAGATATATCAAAAATATTAAAAATAAATGAAAATACAATAAAAACAAGACTAAAAAGAAGTAAAGATAAAATAAAACAAAAATATATGAAAGGAATTGAATAATATGGATATAATTGATGCTAAAATAAAAGACGTTTTATCTCGAGATATAAATGAGCCATATTCATATGAAAAAATGATAAAAAACACATTATATCAAAAGAAAAAAATAAATTTTTTACAAGTTATAAAAACTAGTATTTCCATAATATTAGGTATATTAGTAAGTACAGGAACTGTTTTTGCAGGATATACAATTTATAATGAATACATTAAAAAAGAAGAACAAATAGTATCTAGAGGACTGTTTGATGATGGAAGCGGACATACTTCTTATGAAATTGATTTAATGGCTAATGATATGACTTGGCATGATGATACAAGACTTTACCATAAAATTATTACAAGTATTGATGATTATAATAAGTATAAATCAAGAGTTGCGGAACTTCCTAATATGACTGAACAAGATCTAAATGAAAATTTTTTACTTGTAATTGCTAATGAAAATTATAGTGAAGCCCAAGAATTAGATATGCATATTTCAGAGGTTTATTGTGATAATAATAATACATATATTACATTAAAACAAAAAGAAAATCCTAATTATGATGATGACACTAATATTTGGTATGCTATAATTGATAAATCTCAATTAAGAGACAATATAAACATAAAAATTATGCATAAAGAAATAAAAAATGAAAACTTTGTTGATATTAAAACATTATCAAAGGACTATTCTGCTCAAGATGCTAAAAAAGATGGATGCATTATAGTAGAAAATGAGAAAACAAGTGAAATGGATAAAATAGATGAATTTTTGAAAACATCTAAAAACGATGAATCAGGTTTTATAAGAATTTATTGTAGAAAAGATAATTATTATGGAATAAATGAATTAGAGATTATTGATTTACAATATGAAAATGGATTATATTATTTAGCAAAAAGAATTATTTATTCTGATTTTGATAATAGAAATATTGATAAAGTTTATGATTATAGTTTATTTAATGTAATTAAGAAGGAATTTAAAATTAAAGGAGAAGAGAATTCTTTTGTAGAAATAATAGGTCAAAAATATAAAGATAGTAAATGGTCTGGAGATATACCAATATTAATATTAGGAAAATAATATAAAGCTCCAAAATAAAAAACACATTTGTAATTTAAATGTGTTTTTTTGTTGAATAAACATCTTTAATTTATACAATTAAAGATAGTTTTATGAATTAAATATATCATTATTTATAAGTAAAAGCAATAACTTTTTGCTTTTTTTTGCCTTTTTATGTGTATAAAAATTTGAATGCATATAGCGAGAAAAATATTTTAAATTATACATTTCTAAGTAAAATTTATAATCTTTAATTGTATAAATTAAAGAACTTTCTAAAGAATAAAGGAAAGGAGAAAAGTTAGTTAATAAAGCTAACACTAAATAAAATGTTAGAAACTAATAAAAGCAAAAGAAGAAATTATAGATTAACTAAAATCAACAAAAAATCAAAGTCAGGAGTTACATTAATAGCATTATCAGTAACCATAATAGTATTAATGATATTAGCAGGAATAAGTATAAATGGACTATTAGGAGAAGATGGAATAATAGCACAAGCAACATGGGCAGCATTTGCGACAGAAATGCAAAGTATACAAGAACAAGTAGATATAAAAAACACATTTGAAGAAGAAAAAGGAAACACAGAAAAATTATTTACAGAGCAAGTATATGTATCAAGCTTAAGCACATCTTTAAAAATGGAAATACTATATATAAGAGATGGAATGCCAGAAGGAAGAGATGCAACCAAAGAATACTACCCAGAAAGACTATTAGATGGATTAATTACACCATCAGGAACAGTAAAATATTTATACTATATAGATGAAGCAACAGCAGGAGCAAATCAAAAATATGTGTATGACGAATTAACAGATGTAATATATAAAGTGAGTGGAGCAAGAATCGCAGGTAAAAAAGTACATAGTTATTTATATGGATGCAAGGTGTATTATGGAAAAGCAAGTATAGATTTAGATCCAAGTAAATATGTAGTAGGAAAAGAAAGTCATTTAGTATCACCACAAGGAAAAGAATGGTATTATTCGCCAGACTTAAAAGGTTTTGATGGATATAATACATCAGCAGTTTACTATAATGGAGACAAAGAACTAGAGGTATCATTAAAATTACACCTAAATACAGAAGTACCCAATAAGATGGACATAGCTAGTGGAACATATATATGGTATGACTACAGTAGTGAAAATAAAATATGGGCAAACATAAAAACAAAAGCGAATGGAATAGAAGCATGGTGGGTATGGATACCAAGGTATGCATATAAAGAATTACCACTTTCAGAAGGAAGTAGTAGTGTTCAAGAAATAGATGTAGTATTTATAAATACAGATAACCAATATTATGATGTAGGAACAGGAGAATGGAAATTAGCAGAAGAAAATGGGTATATAGTGCATCCAGCATTCACTCAAGATAGTGACTTAAAAGGAATTTGGATGAGCAAATACACACCAAGTTATGGAAAAAATAAATTAGATGATTATGATATGGTAAATATAATATTAAAACCAAATTTAGAAGGATATGATAAAGAAAATACGTATTTAATAAAATATAATTCTGACGGAACATATAAATCAGAAACGAAATTATCAGATTTGTCATCAGCAGAGTTAGAAAATTTTAATAAGGATAAAGAGTGGTATGATTATACAAATAAAATATGGGCAAATATAAAAACAACTGCAAATGGATTAGAGGCATGGTGGGTATGGATACCAAGATATGCCTATAAACTACCAGAAGATGGTTCATTAGATGATACAGAAATAATATTTGTAGGATTAGACAATAAAACAATAGATAAAGCAACATATGGAAACGAATTACCAGAAGGATTTATAGTACATCCAGCATTTAGCCAAGATGATGAACTAGATGGAATATGGATGAGCAAATATGCACCAAGCTATGTAAAAGATACAACAGATGATACTGTAATGGCAGACAGTATATTAGGACCAAATTTAGAAGGATATGATAAAGAAAATACATATTTAATAAAATATAATTCAGATGGAACATATAAGTCTGAAACTAAATTAGGAGATTTAACAGAAACAGAATTAGCAAACTTTAATAATAATAAAGAATGGTATGACTATCCAAATAAAATATGGGCAAATATAAAAACAGTAGCAAATGGAATAGAAGCATGGTGGGTATGGGTACCAAGATATGCCTATAAAATACCAGAAGATGGATGTGCAGATGATATAGAAATAATCTTTATAGGAACAGACAATGCACCAATAGACAAAGAAAAATATGGATATAGTTTACCAGAAGGATTTGTAGTCCATCCAGCATTTGAACAAGATACAAGTTTACAAGGAATATGGATGAGTAAATACGCACCAAGTGAAAAAACGGAATAAATAAAGAAAATTCAGCTTTGAAGAAAATAAAATTCTAAACTAAAAGAAGGAGAAAAAATGAAAAGAAATATAAGTAAAAAAATAATTATTACAATTTTATTAACAGTAGCAATATTTTTAATAGGAAATAAATCATATGCAGCAATACAAATAGTATCAGGAGGACAATGGTATAACATAAATGTATCAGATGCATTTGATATGTGTTTAGATATGGCAAATGAAGGGTCAACATTAGGAAATCAAACAGGGTTGCAACCACATATGGCAACAAGTTTAGACTGGGGAGCTGCAGCATATTTAGGTCAAAGTAGGTATGGGGTAAATAATTCAAGTATATCTACAAATACAACAGGAAATCAATCAGGAATAATGAATATGAATTATAATACAACAACAGCAACAATGTATACAGGAAGAAAAGTCTCAACAGAAGAAAACTCAAATACAGTATTATATAGACATAGTTTAGAGAGTGCAATAGCATCGCCTATATTAAGTAAGTATGTAGATTTAATAGATAATAATATAACGCCAGAAACCACAAGAGGAAGAGCAATGGGAGAAACAATAAATTGGTATTCAGCATTATGGAGAGTAGGTAACGGCACAGATTCAGATAGCCCTATTGTTATACGATATGGAAATGCGTTTGGTGTCCTTTGTTCTGCTTCAGGCTTTAGCGGAGGTGTTACTGGTGAAGCTTCATCGACGGTTACCTTCAGACCAATTATTTGGAACTAAAAATAAAATTATTTAAAAATGAATTGTGAAAGTTTTGTGAATTTTAGCACTCCACTATTGACATTGCTAAAAAACGATGTATAATAAGAATGTAAATAGAAATTAACCAAAAGGTTAATAATAAATACATGTGCTACCCAAAAGGTGTCAACACATAAAATTAAATTATAGGAGGTAATGTATTATGATGATGATACCAAGAAGAAACGGAAATGGAGTAGATATTTTTGATGAAGTTTTCAATGATCCATTTTTTAGTGAAAAAGAAAACAAAATAATGAAAACTGATGTTAAAGAAAAGGATGGAAGCTACATTTTGGAAATAGACATACCAGGATATGACAAAGAAGACATCCAAATAGAACTACAAGATGGATATGTAACAGTAACTGCAACAAAGAATGAAGAAAAAGAAGATAAACATGCAAAATATCTAAAGAGAGAAAGATTTTCAGGAATGTGTTCAAGAAGTTATTATGCAGGAGAAAATATAACAGAAGAAGATATAAAAGCAAATTTCAAAAATGGTATATTAACAATAACATTTCCAAAAGAAGCAGAAAAGAAAATAGAACAGAAAAAATATATTCCGATAGGGGAATAAAATTAAACACTCACACACTAGCTTGTGTGAGTATTTTTATATTATAGGAAAGTTCGATTTTTGTACTGATATAAGAATAAAAAAATAAGGCATC